>NZ_QXDL01000050.1:0-20947 GCF_003574345.1 Calidithermus terrae | reverse complement strand
CGGAAGGCCGCCTGGTCGCGGAGGGGCGCAACCGGGTGCTGCCCACCGGCGACCCCACCGCCCACGCCGAGGTCGAGGCGCTGCGCGGCGCGGCGGCGTGGTTCAGGGCCCAAGGCGGCGACCGGCGAGCTCACCCGCCGCCTGGCCGACCGCCTCCCCGGCAGCACCGTGACCGGGCTCGACAGCTCCCCCGAGATGCTCGCCAGGAGCCACAACTTCGCCCGCGAGGGGCTCAGCTTCGTGCAGGGCGACTTCCGCGAGCTCGAGGGGCAGTACGACCTGATCTTCTCCAACGCCGCGCTGCAGTGGGCCGACGACCACCCCGCCCTCTTCGCCCGGCTCTGGGGCCGCCTGAACCCCGGCGGGCAGATGGCGGTGCAGATGCCCGCCAACGGCGACCACCCCTCCCACCGCCTGGCCCGCGAGGTCGCCGAGGAGCCCGAGTTCAGGGCCTACTTCCCGCACCAAGGCCGCCGCCACCCGGTCCTGCCGGTCGAGGACTACGCGCAGTTGTTCTTCGACCTCGGCGGGCAGGGCATCACCGCCGTGCTCAAGGTGTACCCCCACGTCCTCCCCGACGCCGGCGCGATCGTGGAGTGGGTCAAGGGGACGCTGCTCACCGCCTACCTGGGGGTGCTGCCGGAGGGGCTGCAGGGGGCTTTCCTCGAGCGCTACCGCTCGAGGCTGAACGAATCGATGCCGCAAAAGCCGGTGTTCTACGGCTTCAAACGGGTGCTGCTGGCGGCGAGCAAGCCCGCCGTGTAACGCCCGACACGCAATCCAGGGCGGGGGCGGGCCGCGTAGGGCCTGGGAGGAGGTTCGGAGATGGAGTGGGTGGGAGGTTTGTTGCTGGGCGCATTGATCGCTAGCGCCGGGTGGAGGGTGGCGTACCTACGGGTGCTGGGGCAGTCCTGCACCGACTTCCTCACCGGCCTCCCCAACCGGCGGGGCCTCGAGCGGGCGCTCGCGCGCGAGCTCGCCCTGGCCGAGCGCTCCGGCGAGCCCCTGTGCCTCGTCCTCTTCGACCTCGACGCCTTCAAGCGGGTCAACGACACCTTCGGGCACGCGGCGGGCGACAAGGCCCTGCGCCTGGTGGCGCGCGCAGCACGGGAGAGGCTCCGGCGCTCCGACTGGGCGGGGCGCTGGGGCGGGGAGGAGTTCGTGGCGGTGCTGCCGGGCACCTCCCTCCTGGCCGCCGAGGCCATCGCCCAGCGGCTGCGCAAGGCGGTGAGCGTCCTCGAGCCCGTCCCCGGCTGCCGCCTGAGCATCAGCCTGGGGGTGGCGGCGTACCGGCCGGGCGAGAGCGCGGCGGAACTGCTCGAGCGCGCCGACGCCCTGCACTACCGGGCCAAGCGGGCCGGGGGCGACCGGGTCTGCGCGGAGGGGTCAGGGCTCGAGCTCGACGACGTGGCGCGGGTGCGCGGGTAGCTCCGTGAGGCCCTCGCGCAGGAAACGGGGCTTCACCGGCAGGCGCGGCACCTGGGCCTGGGGGAACCAGCGGTACAGCAACCGGGTGTGCCCCTCGCTCCCGCGCCGCTCCCCCTCCCAGAAGTCCGGCAGGCTCATGGCGAAGTAGAGCCCGACCTCGTGGTAGCTGTGCCCCCGGTAGCGGAAGAGGTTCTCGTTGACGAAGAGCAGCGGGCCGGTCTGGGCCTCGAGCCCCAGCTCCTCGCGCATCTCGCGCCGCAGGGCCTGCTGGGCGGTCTCGAGGGCTTCCACCCGCCCGCCGGGCAGCGTCCAGAAGTCGTCCTCCACCGCCCGGTGCAGCAGGATCCTCCCGTGCTGGAGGGCGACCCCGGCCACGCGGTAGAGGAAACGGACCCCCTGCGCGGCGAAGTGCTGCGGGGCTACGCCCTGCTCGTTCGGCTCGGCCATAGGCCCTAAAGCCTACGCCAGCCCGGCGGCGAGGGCAAGGCTCAGCCCGCCGACAGCGCCAGCAGGTACTGGCCCGCGTAGTACAGCGGCAGCCCCAGCAGCGGGTTGAGCACCTCCGAGCGCACGAAGCGCTCGCGGGCCACGAAGAGGTCGGAGAGGTAGAACAGCAGCGCCCCCAGCCGGGCCTCCGGGCGGCCCGTCGCCAGGGCGAAGAGCAGCATCAGGCTGATGACGGCGGCGTAGGCCAGCACCGGGACGCGCCAGCCCTCGAGGTGCGGCCACAGCCAGCGCACGACCCCCAGCCCCACGCCCAGCACCAGGAGGAAGGCCCAGGGGCCGGGGCTCCCCTCGGCGGCGAAGGCCCCCACGTAGGCCAGGTGCGCCAGCAAAAAGGCGACCAGCCCCGCCAGGAAGGCCCGCCCCGAGGGGAAGATCAGGAAGACGTCGCCCAAGGCCGAGAGCACCAGCCCGGCGAACACCCACCGGGCGAAGGGGCCCTCGAGGCCCTGCGCCAGGGCCAGCAGCAAAAAACCCAGCGAGCAGGCCACCTTGAAGGCCGCCCGCGCCAGGGGCCTCCGGCGCACCTCCGCCGCCAGCAGGCCCAGCAGGGACAAGCCCCCCAGCCCGACCCACAGCCACGACGCCGGCACCCGCCCGCACCCGCCTCAGCGCCGCAGCTCGTCCTTGTGGGCCGTGACCATGCTGCCCTCCTCGGTGACCATGTCCACGGTCTGGGCCAGCGGGTTGAGCTTGACCACCTTGCCGCACACGTCGTGGATGGTGCACACCTTGGCGTTCTTCTTGGGCAGGCCCGCCAGGAGCTCCTGGTACAGCTCGTGCTCGTACTGCAAGCAGCACAGCAGCCGCCCGCAAGGGCCGGAGATCTTCTCGGGCGACAGCGGGAGCTGCTGGTCCCTGGCCATCTTGATCGAGACCTGGACGAAGTCCTGCAGGTGGGTCGAGCAGCACGACTCCATGCCGCAGGCCCCCAGCGTGCCCAAGTAGGCGGTCTGGTCGCGCGGGCCCAGCGCCAGGAACTCCACGCGGGCGCCCGCCAGCCGCGAGATCTCCCCCACCCAGCGGCGCAGGTCCACGCGCTCCTCGGCGGAGTAGTGCACCGAGAGGTGGTTGCCGTCGAGGGTGAACTCGCAGCCCAGCAGCTTGGCCGGGACGCTCTCCCGGCGGAGCTTGGCCTTGAGCCACCACTTGAGGTCCTCGGCGCGCTCGCGCAGCTTGCTGGCGGTCTCGAGGTCCTGGGGGGTGGCCTGCCGCACCACCTCGCCCTGGGGCCGCCCCGCCCGGGGCGCGGTGCGCACCTTGCCGAGCTCGAGGCCCCGGGGGGTGCTGACCACCACCCAGCTCCCCTGGGCGGGGGGTTCCCCGCTGAAGCTGTAGTCGTAGAGTTTGGGGCCGTGATTGAAACGGACGCCTACGCAGTCCATCGATCCTCCTCGCATTAGACCCCGGGGCCGGGCCAGCGGCCCCCGGCGGGTTCACAGACCGGAGTCTGACGCCCCCACTTTACAATTTCAGTGACCTGATAGGGTTTCGCGCCCCTGCGCCGCCGCCCACAGCCGCAAGCCCAGCCAGTTGAGCACCAGGTCCTCGCTCACGTAGGCGCTCAGGGCCTCCTGGGCCTGGTGCAAGCTCAGCAGGGCCTCGGCGCGGCGCGGGTCCTCGGGGGGGAGGGACTGCCCGAGCTTGCGGGCGAGGTAGCTCAGGCCGCCCTCGGTCTCGAGCAGCGGCCCCAGGGCCTCGAGGGTCTGGGCCGGGCCTTTCCCCAGGCTCTGGAGCACCCCCTGCGCCCGCCCCGCGAGCTGGTTGAAGAGGGCGGGGTTGTCGAGCGCCCAGCGCACCCGCCCCACGCTGCCCTCGGCGTAGGCCAGGACCTCGGGGTCGCGGGTGAGGCCGTGCAGCGTCTCCTCGGGCAGGGGGCCGAAGGCGAGCTCGAGCGAGCGCGAGGCCAGGGTGGGCAGCACCATCTCGCGGCTGGGCGCGACGAGGATGAGCCGGGCGTAGGCCGGGGGCTCCTCGAGCACCTTCAGCAGCGCGTTGGCGGCGGGCTCGTTGAGCAGGTGCGCCCCGTCGATCACCGCCACCTTGGCCCGGAAGCGCGGGTAGGTCGAGAGCCAGTCCAGGAGGTTCTCCCCGCCGTCCTCGCGGGGGGCGATCTGCTCGAGCCGGATCTGCAGGTTGCGGGCCTTGCGCCCGGTCTTGGTCTCGGCCTCGGGGGCGATCTCGAGGTAGTCGGTGGGCTCCTCGAGGCGGCACGAAGGGCACTGCCCGCAGCCCGGGAAGCCGTGGGCGCAGTTGAGGCCGTAGGCGTACCAGCGCGCCACCGCCCGCCGCCCCACCCCCTCGGGCCCGGTGAAGAGCAGGCTCTGGCTGCTCAGGCTCGGCAGCAGCTTCAGGATGCGCTCGTGTCCCAGGATCGAAGGTTTCAACCGCGGTCTCCGTTCAGTATTGGCCTTTGCGAAATTATCCGTGAGCCAGGGTCATCTGCCGTTCCCGATAGCTGTCGGCCATTGGCTATGGGCTATCGGCGACCTCCGAAGGAGGTCTATTTCCCGTGCAGCAGGCGCTCGTAGAGCCAGTTGGGGAAGCCCGCCTCCTCGATGCGCCGCAGAACCTGCTTGAGGTCGTAGGTGGCGCGGTGGAACTCGACCAGGTCCTCGCTGCTGTCCCAGATGGCGTAGGCGGCCCCCGGCGCGCCGTCGCGGGGCTGCCCCACCGAGCCGGGGTTGACGATGGCCCGCACCTTGGGTGCGAGGATCAGCTCGCCGCCGTTGGTGTAGCGCTGGTAGCGCACCCACTGGCCGTTGGGGCCGTCGAGGGAGAGGTAGGCCCCGGCGAGGTGGGTGTGGCCGTGGAAGACCCAGCGGGCCGCGGTGCAGTCGAAGCCCTGCCGGGCGAGCTCGAGGTCGTCGAGGTACTGCATGGGGTCGCAGGGGCTGCCGTGCACCACCAAGGCCCCCTCGACGGTGACGGCCATGGGCAGCTTGGAGAGGTAGGCGTGGCTGGCCGCGCTCATGCGCTCGGCCTGCCAGGCGATGATCTCGAGGATCGGCCCCTCCACGTCCAAGGAGCCCAGCGAGAGCATCCACGCGTCGTGGTTGCCCAACACCCCGACCGCGCCGTGCGAAGCCAACCACGACACCACCCGCTCGGCGTCGGGGTAGTACCCTACCGCGTCCCCTAAGAACAAGACCCGCTCCCAGTCCCTGGCCTCGCGCAATATCGCCTCGAGGGCATTCCAGTTACCGTGCAGGTCGGAGAGGATCAGGTAACGCACAGTGACACATCATACGGCACGTGGCCCGGGGGCCAAGGGCCCCTTCAAGCCCGCCTAAAGGGGGAGGCAGGAACTCGTGGCGTGTGGCCTGTGGTTACCCCCACCCTGACCCTCCCCACCCGCGGGGAGGGAAATATCCCCCCAGCCCCCCTTGCCAAGGGGGGTGAAGAAGGGGCGTCTTGCGTTTGGCGTTTGGCGTTTGGCGTACGACGTACGACGTACGACGTACAAAGCACGCGCACCCGCCACCCCACCCAAGCCCTTATGTCCCCCCCACCTTTGTTATGCTGTACCTGTGCTCGAGGCCGACCCCCGCGACCCGGCCGCGACGGAGACCGACGTGGTGAAAGAACCCCTGCCTTCCGACGAATCCCCCGGCACCGACGGCTCGCCGTGGCTGGAGGAGGCTTTGGCGCGGCACGTCCGCACCGGATGCGACGAATTCGGCAGCTTTTACGCCTGGCTCGAGGGCCACTACGGCGGGGAGACCCTGCTGCTGTGGGCCCCGCGGAGCCGGGGCGAGGCGGTGATCCGCGCGCTGCGCGACCTGGGGTGCGGCTACAAGGGCCGCATCGTGCTGGGGCTCGACGCCTCGCCCGGCCACGGCACGCCCTTCCTGCGGGCGCTCGAGTGGGTCCGCCCGCGCCGCGCGATCGTCCTGACCGAGGGCGAGGGGGTGGGCGTGAGCTTCACGCCCCAGGCGGCCGGAGCCCCGGAGGCCGAGGCGCTCGAGGCCGTAGCGCCCACCGGCCTGGCCTACCGGGAAACGCCCGTCCTGCGGGCCTGGGAGGGCGGGCTCGAGGCCGGCCTCCCCCGGATCCCCGGCCCGGCCATCGGCGTCTACGGTTGGGAGCGGGGAATACCCACCTACGGCGCCGGCCTGGTAGGATTGGAAAAGACCCTCCAGGCCCTGCTGCGGGCCTGGCGTTTGAACGTCGAGGAGGCTTGATGCTTGGCGCGGTTTTCACCCTGATCTTCGTCATCGGTTCGATTCTGGTCACCAGCTTGATCTACCTGGCCCTCAACCCCAAGAGCGTTAACGTCGAGGGCGAAGGCGCCGACCTGCGCTACATCGGCTACGCCCTGGTCCTGATCATCCTCTCCGCCGCCACCATCGGGGCCATGCTGCTGCTGGGCAAGGCCCATAACGCCATCGGCTAGGCTTTGGCGCCGGGAAACCGCCCCGCTACGGCGGGGTTTTTGCTTGCTCGAGGCGGGACGTAACGTAATTAACGCCGTTATGTGGACGTTTCTCCCGGGCAAATTCGACTCTCAGCCTTAATTCATACTGCCCGGATGCCGTTCCTGAGGCTCATCCCAGAGTTACTGCCCCTTCACGCCCCCGCCCGTAGCTTTTAACCTAACGGAGGCTTCTGGATGAACGTTCGACTGCATAGTTTCGGTTTCGGATTCCTGGCCCTGCTCCTGTTCATTCTGGCCGCGTGCACGCCTGCCCCAGGCAGCCTCAAGGTGACCATTACGGGCCTGCCCGCGGGCACCGACGCCAAGGTGACCGTCAGCAAGCAGGGCGGGGGGTTCAGCAAGGAGCTCAAGAAGAGCGAGACCCTCGGCAACCTCGCCAGCGGCACCTACCAGATCAGCGTGTCGGCGGTCAGCGCCGGGGGGTACACCTACTCCGGCTCCGCCAGCAGCGCCTCGGTCAAGGTCGAGGGGGGCAAGCAGGCCGAGGTCACGGTGACGTACCAAGCCAGCACGGGGGGCCTGAGCGTGAGCATCGTCGGCCTGCCCGAGGGGGTCAGCCCTGAGGTCACCGTCAGCGGCCCCAGCGGCTTCAGCCAGAAGGTCGCCACCAGCACCACCCTCAGCGGGCTGGTGCCCGGCCAGTACAGCATCAGCGCCGCCGAAGTGAGCGTGGGCGGCTACACCTACGTGGCCTCGGTCGATCCCGCCACGGTCACGGTGACCGCGGGGGTTACGGCGACGAGCCAAGTCACCTACGGGGCGGGCGACGGCAAGCTCACCGTCCGCGTGAGCGGCATCCCCGGCGGGGCCAGTGCCACCGTGGCCGTGTCCAAGGTGGGGGGCGGCTTCAGCCAGAACCTCACCTTCAGCGGCAACGGCAGCCAGACCCTCGTGGTCCCCGTCGGGCAGTACAACATCGCCGCCAACCCCTTCACCGTGGGCGCAGACACCTACGCGGGCACGGTGAGCGAGTCGCCGGTGACGGTGACGGGCGCGAGCACCAAGGAAGTCACGGTGGCCTACGGGACCAACAGCGGGAGCCTGCAGGTCAACATCAGCGGGTTGCCCTCGGGCAGCGGCACGCCGGTCACGGTGAGCGGCCCCAGCGGCACCTTCACCCTGGGCTCGAGCCAGACCCTCACCGGCCTGGCGGTGGGCAGCTACACCGTCACCGCCGCCAGCGCTTCCAAGGACGGCATCGCCTACGCCGGCACCGTCTCGGCCTCCCCGGTGACCGTCTCCGCCGGCGCCACCGCGACCGTGAGCGTCACCTACGCGGCGGTCACGGGGCGGCTCGCCGTGACCGTCAACGGCCTGCCGAACGGGGTCAACGCCAACGTCACCGTCACCGGCCCCGGCGGCTTCAGCCAGGTCATCACCGGCACGACCACCCTCGACAACCTCCAGCCCGGCACCTACACCATCACCCCGGCCGACGTCACGGCGGGCAGCGTCACCTATCAGGCACCGGGTAGCTCGGCCAGCGTCAGCGCCGGGAGCACCGCCACCGCTCAGGTCAACTACGCCGCGGCCACGCCGACCACCGGCTCCCTCACCGTGACCATCAGCGGCCTGCCCGCGGGCACCAACGCCAACGTCACCGTGAGCGGCCCGGGAGGCTTCAGCCAGAACCTCACGGCCAGCACCACCCTCACCAACCTGACGCCGGGCACCTACACCATCACCGCCGGCGGCGTAGTGGTCACCAAGACCACCGTGGACGAGCACTACCAGGCCAGCGGCGGCAGCGCGAGCGTGAGCGCCGGGGCCACCGCCAGCGCCAGCGTGACCTACAGCAAGCACGGCTCGGGCAAGCTCTGGGTCATCGAGTACGGCGACGACAACGGCACCCCGGCCGACCTCAGCGACGACCGGCCCAGCCGCCTCCTGGGCTACGACCAGGCCGCCGGGACGGCCGTCGCGGTGGACCTGGGCCTGCAGAACGCCTCGAGGAAGGCGCGCGGCCTGGCGCTCGACAAAGCGGGCAACGTCTGGGTGGGCATCGGGACCGAGGTCTCCAGCAGCTCCGGCGAAATCCGGATGTACCGCGCGGCCGACCTCGCCAGCCCCTCGCCCAGCCCGGCGGTGACCATCACCAGCCCCGACCTGGGGACGCCCCGGTCGCTGGCCTTCGACGCCAGCGGCAACCTGTGGGTCGCCGACCAGTTCAACCACACCATCCTGCGCTTCGACGCCTCGAGGCTGGGCGCCAACTACACCGGCGCCGCCGACTACAAGATCGAGGGCTTCGGGGGCCACATGACCACCCCCACCGGCCTGGCCTTCGACGCCGACGGCAACTTGTGGGTGGTGTCCTTCCACGGCACCAACGCCTCCGACGCCCCCTCCGACTCCCCCGGCCAGATCCTCAAGTTCAAGGCGAGCCAGCTCAGCGGCAGCGGCGGGTACAACGGCCGTGCGGCCATGATCATCTACGACAACAGCGCCAACGCCAACGACAAGAACTCGCTCTACGGGCCCATCAGCCTGGCCTTCGACGCCAGCGGGCGCCTGTGGGTCAGCAGCAAGCTCGGCGACTTCATCGCGCGCTTCGACGTCAACTCCCCCAGCTTCCCCGCCGACTGCGACTACCCCGGCGGCGTGGTCACCACCTGCAGCCCCGGCACCGGCGAGTACAGCGGGGCCCCCGCCGTGAAGATCACCGCCAACGGCACCTGGAAGCAGCCCATCAGCCTGGCCTTCGACAAGGCGGGCAACCTCTGGGTCAGCGACGACCTGCCGCCCGCAGGCACCAGCCCGCAGACCCTGCGGCAGTGGAACCCGCGGATGCCCTACTTCTCCTCGGGCGACGCCACTGGACAGATCATCCGCTTCAACGCCGCCGACCTCGCCACTTCGGGCTCGCCGGCTCCTGCCGCCAGCGCCACCCTCGGGGGGCTGCGCGGGCCGCTGGACATGCTCTTCAACCTCCCAACCCCGGGCCTGCCCATCTACGGGCGCCCCTGATCCCCCGAGCCTCGAGCTCCCGACCCCCGCCGCGCGGCGGGGGTTTTGGCATGGGCCCCAGGCCCCGGCCGAAGCTGTCCGCGTGGCGGAGGGCGGTGCCGCCCCTCGGGAGGGATACGCTGGCTTCGCCGGCCCTCAGGGAGGGGTGTGCCCTGGGGTCCAAAAAGATAACCTCTGGGATCTTTGGATTTGGATGATTATCTTTTTGAATCCGGTATAAGCTGTTCGTATGTTTGAACCAGGTTTACTTCAAGACAAGGTCGTGCTGGTCACAGGGGGCGGCACCGGGCTCGGGCGCTCGATGAGCACCCGCTTCCTCGAGCTCGGGGCCAAGGTAGCCATCGCCGGGCGGCGGCAGGAGGTGCTCGAGCAGGCCGCGAAGGAGATGGGCGAGCAGACGGGGGGCGAGGTGCTCCCCGTGCCCTGCGACGTGCGCGACCCCGAGGCGGTGAGCAGCATGATCGACGCGGTCGAGGGGCACTTCGGCCGCGTGGACGTGCTGCTCAACAACGCCGCCGGCAACTTCATCTCCCCCACCGAACGCCTCTCCCACCGCGCGGTGGACGCGGTGCTGGGGATCGTGCTGCACGGGACGTTTTACTGCACCCTCGAGCTCGGCAAGCGCTGGATCGCCCGCGGCCACAAGGGGACCGTGCTCAACATCGCCACCACCTACGCCGAGGGCGGCTCGGGCTACGTGGTGCCCTCCGCGGTCGCCAAGGCCGGGGTGGTGGCCCTGACCCGCTCGCTGGCCGCCGAGTGGGGCAAGTACGGCATCCGGCTCAACGCCATCGCCCCCGGCCCCTTCCCCACCGAGGGCGCCTGGAGCCGCCTGATGCCCACCCCCGAGATCGAGAAGCTGTTCATGGACCGCATCCCCCTGCGCCGCCTGGGCGACCACAAGGAGCTCGCCAACCTCGCCGCATACCTCATCTCCGACCACGCCGGCTTCATCACCGGCGACCTCGTCTACATCGACGGCGGCGAGAAGGCGTGGGGCTCCGGCGAGTTCAACGTGCTCGACGCGGTGACCCAGGAGCAGTGGGACGCGCTCGAGGCGATGCGCAAGAAGCAGAGGGAGTAGAGAGCCCTCAGCTATCCGCCTTCAGCCGTCAGCTCGTGGCCCGTGGCCCGTCGAGGGTCTAGGGTCGAGGCCTAGGCATTCCGCGTAGGACGTGCGTTTTGCGTTTTGCGTTTGGCGTATTGCGTACGACGTACGACGTACGACCCGCATCAGGCGCACGGCCCGCGCCCGGCATCCCCCGCTAAAAATCGATCCCCAACTTATACCGCCCGCTGCGCCCCTCCTGGTCGAGCTCGAGCTTGAAGCTCGTGTTGTTGCGCTGGTAGCGGGCCTCGAGCTTAGTGGCCGCGCCCTTGCGCTCGAGGGTCCAGCGGCTCCAGCCGGCTTTGGAGAGGTGGTCGTGGAAGTGGGCGTAGACCCGGTCGAGGTCGGCGCTGGTCTCGAACTGCACCTCGCTCGAGCCGTCGCCCTTCTCCTCGCGCTTGAGGATGCGGCTGCCGGGGTAGGCCGGCAGGCCCAGGCGGCTGTTGACGAGGGCCGGGGCTGAGGGGGCGACCGGCTCGGCGGGCGGCAAGGGCTGCACCGTCAATACGCACGAGGAGAGCAGGGCCGTCAAGGCCACGAACAGGAGTCTCACAAATTTGAGTTTATCCAGCGAAGATAAACGCTAGCTGAGTCGGCGGCGGGGAACATGCGTCCTCATCGTCCGCGCGCGTTTTCCGGGCAGGGGCGCGGCCCGCCGTTCTCGAGCGCGCTCCGCCGCGAAGCACGTTAGACTTGGGGGCATGGATTTGGCGATGATCGGCCTGGGGCGGATGGGCGGCAACATGGCCCGCCGCCTGCTGCGCGGTGGGTTCGGCGTGGTGGGCTACGACCGCTCCCCCGAGGCGGTGCGGGCCCTGGCGGCCGAGGGGCTGGCCGCCGCCCCCTCCCTGGAGGCCCTGCGCGACCTGCTCCCCGCGCCGCGCACGGTGTGGGTGATGCTCCCGGCGGGGAGCGCCACCGAGGCGGTGCTGGAGGAGCTGGCGGGGGTGCTCGAGCCCGGCGACCTGGTGATCGACGGCGGCAACGCCTACTACAAGGACTCGCAGCGGCGCGCGGCCTGGCTGGGCGAGCGGGGCCTCCTCTTCGCCGACGTGGGGGTTTCGGGCGGGGTGTGGGGCCTGGAGAACGGCTACGGGCTGATGTTCGGCGGCCCGCCGGGGGTGGCGGCGCGGCTGGAGCCCGTGCTCCGCGCGCTGGCCCCCTCCCCCGGCCTCGGCTGGGTCCACGCCGGGCCGGTGGGGGCGGGGCACTTCGCCAAGATGGTCCACAACGGCATCGAGTACGGCATGATGCAGGCGCTGGCCGAGGGGCTCAACCTGCTGCGCAAGAAGCGGGAGTTCGGCTTCGACCTCGCCCGCCTCACCGAGGCTTGGCGGCACGGGACGGTGATCCGGAGCTGGCTCCTCGACCTCACCGCGCAGTACCTCGCCGGCGACCAGGACCTCAGCGACATCGCCCCGGTGGTGGCCGACTCGGGCGAGGGGCGCTGGACGGTGCTCGAGGCCGTCGAGCTGGGGGTGCCCATCCCGGTGATCACCCAGTCGCTCTACACCCGCTTCGAGAGCCAGGACGAGGAAGACTACGACGAGCGCCTGCTGGCGGTGATGCGCAAGATGTTCGGCGGGCACGGGGTGAAGAAGGCCCGAGACTGAAGGAGAGCACGGACGATGGTGAGACTCATGGCGTTGGGTGTTCGGCGTTCGGGGACGGGCGCGCCCTGGGGGCGCCCATGATCGACCTGGTGATCTTCGGCGCGACCGGCGACCTCGCCGCGCGCAAGCTGTTCCCGGCCATCTACGAGCTCGAGGCCGGGGGCTACCTGCCCGACGAGCTGCGCATCGTGGGGGTGGGCCGCAAGCCCTGGAGCGAGCAGGACTTCGACAAGAGCGTGCGGGCCGCGCTCGAGGAGTTCCAGGGCGACCTCGACGGCGCGGTGGTGGAGCGCTTCCTCAAGCGGGCCACCTACCGCCAGATGGACTTCTCGCCCCAGAGCTTCGAGGCGCTCGCCAAGGACAGCGCCCCCTCGAGCATCTTCTACCTCTCCCTCCCCCCCGACGCCTTCCCGGTGGTGGGCACCGGGCTGGGCGAGGCCGGGCTGGCCCGCGAGAAGGGCAACCACTTCCGCCGGCTGGTCATCGAGAAGCCCTTCGGCCACGACCTCCAGAGCGCCCTTAGGCTCCAGGCCACCCTCACCAAGTACTGGGACGAGGGCCAGATCCTGCGCATCGACCACTTCCTGGGCAAGGAGACGGTGCAGAACATCCTGGTCTTCCGCTTCGCCAACTCCTGGCTCGAGCCCTTGTGGAACGCCCAGCACATCGCGCAGGTGCAGATCACGGCCGCCGAGGGCATCGGCATCGAGGGGCGCGGGGCCTTCTACGACAAGGTGGGGGCGGTGCGCGACATGATGCAAAACCACATGATGCAGCTGCTCACCCTCTCCGCCCTCGAGCCCCCGCCCCGCCTGGAGGCCGACCTGCTGCGCAACGAGAAGAACAAGGTGCTGCGCTCGGCAAGGCCGCTCTCCTCCGGCGACGTCGTGCGCGGGCAGTACGCGGGCTACCTCGAGGAGGCCGAGGTCAAGAGCTCCAACACCGAGACCTTCGCGGCGCTGCGGCTGTACCTGGACAACTGGCGCTGGAAGGGCGTGCCCTTCTACCTGCGCACCGGCAAGGCCCTGAGCAAGAAGCGCACCACCATCGCCGTGCAGTTCCGCGAGCCGCCCGCGCAGCTCTTCACCGACACCCACTGCGACCCCGGCTCGAGCTGGGTGGTGCTGGAGCTGCAGCCCAACGAGTCGCTGCACCTGGAGATGCAGGTCAAGACCCCCGGCCTGCAGTTCGGCTCCAGGCCCGTGGTGCTCTCGACCCCCTACAACAACGGCGACGCCCACGAGCTCTCGGCCTACGCCACGCTGATCCTCGACGCGCTCGAGGGCGACGCGAGCTTGTTCATCCGCTTCGACGAGGTGGAGTGGGCCTGGCGCCTCATCGAGCCGGTGCTCGAGGCCAGCCACCCCCCCGAGCCCTACGCCGTGGGCTCCGACGGGCCCGCCGGGCAGCACTACCTGATGGAGGACCCGCACCGCTGGCGCAGCCTTTAATACCGGATTCAAAAAGATAATCATCCGATTCGAAGAGCCCCGGAGGCTATCGTTTTGGACCCCAGGGCACACCCCTCCCTGAGGGCCGGCGAAGCCAGCGTATCCCTCCCGAGGGGCGGCACCGCCCTCCGCCACGCGGACAGCTTCGGCCGGCCGCCCCGCCAAGGCGGGGCGGCGTCACCGTTCGGCGCCGGACTGACCGAACCGGGTATAAGGTGGGGTTGCTACAATACGGGCGATGAAATACACGGTTGTTTTGCACCCTTCCGAGGAGGGCTACGCGGTCTCGGTCCCAGGATTGCCGGGCTGCTGGAGCCAGGGACGCGACGAAGCCGAAGCCCTCGAGAACATCCGAGAGGCCATCCACGAGTACCTCGAGGCGATCGCCGAGTTGACCCAGGACGCGATGACCCGTGAGGTCGAGGTCGCGGCTTAATGCCGAGACTGCCGGGCATCAATCACCTCGAGGCCATCCGGGCTTTTGAGAAAGCGGGCTTCAGGATCATCCGCCAGGGCAAACATACCGTCATGAGCGATGGCGTACGGGTCTTGACCATTCCCCGCCACAACCCGATCAACGCCATCACCATGGGTGGGTTGGTCCGGGATGCCGGCTTGAGCATCGAGGAACTCAAGAACCTCTTGTAAACTACCCCTACCAACCGCTACGCAGTCCGGTAGGGGCTTTCCGAGGGAGGACGATGCAGAGACGACACCCCCAGGATCGGGGCCGGTTTACGACGGCCCCTGCCCATCGAGCCTGCTCTCCGGGCATTGCACATGCCCCGTTCAAAGCCATCCCCCGTAGGGAGTGCGTTCGGGGCGAGCCCTCGGGGTTTTACCCCGGCCGGGCCACGTCGTGCCGGGAACCCCATACCCCGACGGTCAAGGTTCACGGGAACGTCGTTCCCGGGAAGGATTCTGCCAGAAAGGAGGTGAGCGGGTACGGCGCCCCGACGAGCGCCTGGGGCTATCCATCCCCGACCAAACCCCGGCTTGGTCGGGGTCTCCCGCCCCAGACCCCAACCGGATGAGCTACCCGGTTCAGCGTTTTTCCACCCCCCAGGCCGCCTCCGAAGCCCTCGCCCGCCTGCTGGCCGAGCGCCTGTCGGCCGGGGGCCGCGCGGTGCTGGGCGGGGGCAACACCCCGCTGGCCGCCTACCGGGCCTTCGGCCGAGCCGACATCCTGTGGAACCGCGTGCAGCTCATCGCCTCCGACGAGCGCTGCCTCCCGGAGGGCCACCTCGAGCGCAACGACGTGCAGATCGCGAAGGCCATCGGCACGACGGTGCTGCCCTACACGCTGCACTCCTTCCCGGCCGAGCTCGGGCCCGAGCGCTCCGCCGAGGCGAGCGAGGGGCTGGTGGAGTCCCTGTTGCCCTTCGACGTGGTGACGCTGGGGCTGGGCGAGGACGCCCACACCGCTAGCTTGTGGCCGCACGTGGACCTGGGCAGCGAGCGCCTGGTGCTGCCGGTCCACGGCGCCCCCAAGCCCCCGCCCGAGCGGGTCTCGCTGAGCCCCAAGGCGCTTTCGCGGACGCAACTGGTGGTGTACCTGGTGACCGGGGCGAGCAAGCGCGAGGCCCTGGCCCGCTTCCTGGACGGCGAGGACGTGCCCCCGAGCCGGATCCGAGCGCCCGAAGTGCTGGTCTTCGCCGACGAGGCCGCGTATCCTGACAGGGTATGAACCTGGTGGTGCTGTGTACCGTCCCCGACGAGGACTCCGCCCGGCGCATCGCGCAGGCGCTGGTGGCGGAGGGGCTCGCGGCCTGCGTGAACGTGCTGCCCCGCCTGACGTCGGTCTACCGCTGGGAGGGCGAGGTGACGAGCGGCGAGGAGCTGCTGCTGATCGTCAAGACCCGCGAGGAGCGCTACGCCGCCCTCGAGGCCCGCGTCAAGGAGCTCCACCCCTACGCCGTGCCCGAGGTCATCGCCCTGCCCATCCGGCACGGCTCCAAGGATTACCTCGACTGGCTGGCCGAGAGCACCCGGTGAGCGCCGGCGGGCGGGTATGCTGTTCTCGCGCTTCGCGCCCGGCTGAGAGATGATCCGCGCCAAACAGCTCGCCGACGGCATGACCTCCGGGCCCCTGCAGGCGCGGGTGTGGGTGGACGTCGAGACCCCCACGCCCGAGGAGGTCGAGCTGCTCAAGCGCCAGTACCCCATCAACCCCCTCGCCCTCGAGGACGCCCAGGAGATCGGGCACTGGAGCCGCTTCGAGCAGTACCCCAACCACCTCTTCCTCATCTTCCGCACCCTCGAGACCCCCCACACCCCCAAAAGCCGCACCGAGCGGGTGAGCTACTTCTACTTCCCGCAGAGCCAGGTGCTCCTGACCTACCGCAACGAGCCCGTCGAGTACGTCGAGAGGGCGTGGGAGAGCTTCCGGGGCGGGAGCTGCATCTGGCTGTGGCAGCAGCTCGTTGACCGGGGGGTGGAGACCTTCTTCGAGTACGTCGAGTCGCTCACCGACCAGCTCGAAGACCTCGAGGAGCTCGCCCTCGACGGCGACGACACCAACCAGGTCCCCCGCCGGGTGTTCGCGGTGCGCCGCGAGGTGCTGCGCACGCGGCGGCTGGTCTCGCAGGCCCGCGAGGCCCTGCTGCACCTCGAGCGCCTGCCCGAGCTCGGCAGCGACGCCTACATGTTCCGCGACCTCACCGACCGCATGGGCCGGGTCTACGAGGGCCTGGACGCGGCGCGCGACGAGCTCTCCAACGTGCTCGAGGTCTACCTCTCGGCCCAGAGCAACCGCCTGAACAAGGTGGTGCAGGCGCTCACGGTGATCTCGGTGCTCTTCCTGCCCATGACCCTATGGGCCGGGATCTACGGCACCAACTTCGACAGCTTCAGCGAGTACCGCTGGCCCTACGGCCGGCTGTTCTTCTGGGGCGGGCTGGTGGCGATCGCGAGCCTGCTGGCCTGGTGGATGAAGCGCCGGGGTTGGTGGTAAGGAAAGCGCCTGCCCCACGCCCCTCCCGTGCCCCCGCTCGCCAACGGCCGGAATTTATACAAAACTCAACCCTGTTCGTCCTACCCGGTTCGGCCGGCGCGACCGGAAACACCGTCAGGATTGGGATTGTTACATCCAGCTCATAGCATAGAGCGAAATATAGGCAGAATGACCGCCGACCCCGGGTCATGGGCGAAAGTTGTGCAAAACCCGCGACATTTGTACCGGGTGGGGGCCATAATCTAGTCAGGTATGGTCGGCCTAGAGGGGTTTCTGGATTCACCCCAGGTTATTGTGTGGCTGGACTCTCAAGGCCGTATCGGTTGGGCCAACCGGCTGGCCCGGGAGGGGGCGTCGCGGCTGGGGCTCGAGGAGCACCACGTCCCCTCCCTGCTGGCCCGCCGCGAGGGCCCCCTGCGCCTGGTGGACGCGAAGCCGCCCGCCACCCACCTGCCCTACCAGGGCCACTGCACGCTGCTCGTCGAGGGCAAGCCCCGCCGCTGGTACCGCTTCTTCTGCCAGCCCTACGCGGGCGGGACGCTGTGCTTCGGGGTGGACGTCAGCGACCTCTACAGCAAGGCCCTGGCCTACCAGACCACCCTCGAGGTGCTCTCGAGCCTCTTCACCCGGGAGACCCGCCTGGAGGACATGCTCCAGCACGTGCTGCAGACGGCCGTGGAGGTGGTGCCGGGGGCCCAGGCGGGGAGCATCTGGTACTACACCGGCGAGCAATTCCGCCTGGCGGCGCAGGTGGGCTTCAGCCCGGAGTTGCTGGGCGTTTCCATCCCCTACGAGGATGAGCTGAAGTGGTACGGGGCCGGGGCGGAGGCCTGGCGGCAGGGCCGGCCACGGCTGCTGCAGGGCAGTGAGGCCATCCTGCGCTCGGTGCAGGCCATGCGCGAGGGCCACAACCGCGAGGCCGGGCGCGTCGGGGAGTTGCAGGCCAACCTCTGCGTGCCGGTGGTGATGGGCGGGGAGACCCTGGCCACGCTCAACCTCGACAACCTCGAGCACCCCGACGCCTTCCCCCCGGAGGCCGTCGCCATCGCCTCGCACTTCGGCCTCCAGGCCGCGGTGCTCCTCTACGGCGTGCTCAACCGGCGCAGCCTCGCCGAGCTCGCCCACACCGACCCCCTCACCGGGCTGGGCAACCGCCGCGCCCTCGGCGAGGGCTTCGCCCGGATACGGGCCCAGGCCCAGCGGTTGGGCAAGCCCGTGACCGTGATCTTCTGGGACCTCGACGGGCTCAAGCGGGTCAACGACCAGCACGGCCACGCCACCGGGGACCAGGTGCTGCGCGAAGTGGCCCTGGCCCTGCAGACCCTGCTGCGGCACGGCGACCGGGCCTACCGCATCGGCGGCGACGAGTTCGTGAGCCTGCACCTCGACCTCAGCGAGGGCGAGGAACACCCCCTCATCGAGCGGGTGCGGGCGGCGCTGCCGCTGCGCATCAGCGCGGGCGCGACCCGGGTCTTCGCGCCGATGAGCCTCGAGGAGGTGCTCGACCAGGCCGACGCCCAGATGTACCGCGACAAGCCGCCCAAGCGGTAGCCGCGGGCGGGGGTTTCATCCCCCACGAGCCGTTCTCTCAGGGCCTGCGCGGGAGGCGGGCGGCCGGGCTCGAGGCCAGCTCCTCCGGCAGCGCGCCGGGGCGGTAGAAGACCAGGTTGACGGGCAGGAAGGAGCCCGAGGCGGGGACGAACTCGAGCTCGAGGGTCTGGCTCAGGCCGGGCCCGTCGAGGTTGCGGTAGAAGATCAGGGGCAGGTCGTTGCGCAGCAGCACCCCGCTCTGCGGGAGCTGCACGTAGCGCCCGCCCACCGCGATCACCCCGCTGTAGGGGCCGCCCCGCGGGGAGAAAGCCCCCACCGTGCCCGCGGCGTTGTCGAGGGTGATGCGGTAGGTCACGCCGTAGTTGCCCGCCAGCCGCACCGCCACCCGGCTCATCGCGTCGAAGCCCTCGGCGCTGGGGTCGAGGCGCCCGTCGCCGATGACGAGCCGCATGGCCCCGCCGGGCTCGAGGCCGCCCAGGTCGAGGCGCAGGCGGCGCAGGGCGCTGGGGAAGGTGCCGCGCACGTGGTTGTTGTCGGGCTCGAGGGCGGGCAGCGAGCGCAGCAGGCCCAGGAAGTCGGGCGAGGCGAAGTCGGGGGCGCTGCCCATGAGGCGCTCCTCGAGCAGGTACACGCTCAGCAGCACGGGCTCGGGGGCGCGGCCCAGCGGGGCCACGATCTCCAGGTCGGCCTTGAGCGAGACGCCCTCCCCGGGCGCCAGCGGCGGCGAGAGGTAGAGCGGCAGGGCCTGGCGGGGCTCGAGGGCCAGGCTCTGCGGGACGCGGGAGGCGAGGAACTCCAGCAGGCTGACCTGCCCCAGCACCGACTCGATGCGGGTGTTGGCCACACTGCCCAGGCGCTGCACGCGCAGGGTCTGGGGCTCGCCGGAGAGGCTGCTCGCCAGCACCAGCACCCGCGCGGGGCCCGGCGTGCCGTTGACGTGGTAGAGCAGCAGGCGCCCGGCCCCCTGGACCGAGTCCTCGTAGAGCAGGCCCGAGGAGGGTGCCTTCTCGGGCGAGTCGCTGAAGATCAGGGTGTAGGGCTCGTCCCGGCGCTCGGGGGTGGCGGCGGGGTAGGAGAGGATCTGCCCGTCGGGGAAGGTGCGGCCCACGCCCAGGTAGCGCAGGGCGTAGTCCTTGGGGCTGAGGTAGGGCCGGTCGAGCACCCGGATCTGCACGGTGTAGGGCTCGCTGACCTGGCCCAGCGCGTTGGTGGCGGTGAGGCCGATGGTGTAGACCCCCGGGGCGAAGTAGGCCTCCTCCCGCCCGGTCCACTTCAGGGCCAGCGGCAGGCCGTCGGGGTCGTAGGAGAACTCGCTGATGAGCACCGGCTCGCCCAGTCGGTACTCGAGCTTGTCGGTGGTGAAGCGCGCGACCGGCAGGCGTGAGCCGCCGGGCACGGCCGGCGCCAGCCGCATCAGCACCACGCGCTGGGCGGGGTCGTAGCTCACCTGGGCGCCGAGGCCGCCGCCCAGGGCGCGGGCGGCGACGTAGAGGGTGCCGTTCAGCGCGCACCCGACCTCTTTGAGGGGGAGTTGCTGGCCGTTGAGCCGGGCCAGCCGCAGGCCGGGGTACACCTCGAGGCCCCCCAGCCGCAGGCCGTCGGGCGTTCCCGGGACGGGCTCGAGGCCCATCCCCAGCAGGCGCGCCGTCTCGCGCAAGGGCAGCAGGGCCCGCCCCTCCACCAGCCGGGCGGGCGCGGCGAGTTCCACCGCCACCCCGTTGAGGAAGGCCCTGTTGGACTCCACCGGCCACACCACCTGCCGCGCGGCCAGTTGCGATTGCCCCAGCGCCACCCCCCAAAACAGCAGCAAGCCCAGCAAGAACGGCAGCCCACGCACGAATCCAGAGGATAGCAGATGACCCGCCGCCCCCCAAGCGAATTTGAGCACCGGCGGCGGGCGAAAACCCCCGCGCGTTCGTCACCCGCGCCCCTAGGGGCGCGAGAGCAGGGCACCCGCATCAGGGACGGGCCGGTAGCCGGCCCGTCAGGCCGTGCGCCCCGCGCTCTCGGTGGCCGCGGTCTTGACGTTGGCGAAGGTCTGGCCGATGAGCTTCTGGGCCTGCACGTCGAGCACCCGCCCGCCCACGGCCGCCACCGGGCCGCGCATCACGGCCTCGCCCTTCCAGTCGAGGCGGGTCTGGCCGCCCTCTTCCGCGAGGTCGGCGCTGGCGAGGAGGTCAACCACGCTGCCGAGGCCGCCCCCGCTGATCTTGACCCCCATGCGGCGGTTGGCCGCGTCGGGCTGGAGCTCGACCTTGAACTTGAAGTTGCCCCGCACGGGCCCCACCCCCACCCGCACCGTGACCTCGAGGTGCGTGTCGTCGTGCACCTCGTAGCTCTGCACGTCGGGGAGGCAGGTGGCGATCTTGTGCGGGTCGGTGATGAAGGCCCAGACCTGGTCGTAGGGAACGGGGATGTTTTCCTGTCCGCTGTATTGGAGTTTCACGATCGACCTCGCTGTGTACGTCCTAACGATATACCACGGGCTCTCCCCAGGCCGCCGGCGCCCTTGGCAAACCCGGCCGCGAGCGGTTAGGTTGGGCCTCGTGAGCGGGCCAAGCTCAAAGGTCGTCGCCGTGGTGCTGGCCGCGGGGGCCAGCCGCCGCATGGGGGCGAACAAGATGCTGCTGCGCCTGGGCCCCCAGAGCCTGGTGCGGCGCGTGACCCGTGCCGTCCTGGAGGCAGGCTTCGACGGGGTGTGGGTGGTGGCGGGCCGGGACAGCGCGCGGGTCGCCGCCGAGGTGGCCGGCCTGGGGGTGCGGGTGGTGGAGAACCCGCGCTACCTCGAGGGCATGGGCACCTCCTTCCGCGCCGCCGCCGAAGCCTTCCCCCCCGGCCTCGAGGCCGCCCTCTTCGCCCTGGGCGACCAGCCCTTCGTGCGGCCCGAGCACTACCGCGCCGTGCTCGAGGCCTACCGCACCCACCGCCCCCCCC
>NZ_QXDL01000005.1:0-45718 GCF_003574345.1 Calidithermus terrae | reverse complement strand
GGCTGGGGGGATAACCCCTCCCCGCCGGCGGGGAGGGGTTATCCCCCCAGCCCCCCTTACCAAGGGGGGTAAACAAAGGGCGTCTTGCGTTTTACGTCTTGCGTACGACGTACGACGCAGGACGCACGACCGCGCCCAGCGCCCGCCCATCGGCTACCGACCATCGACCCTCTCACCCGCGCGCGTACTGCAACTCGTACAGCTTGGCGTAATACCCGCCCTTCGCCAGCAGCTCCTCGTGGCTGCCCTCCTCGAGCAGCTTCCCCTTGCGGAAGACCAGGATGCGGTCCACGTGGCGAATCGTCGAGAGGCGGTGGGCGATGATGACCGAGGTGCGGCCCTCCATCACGCGCCACAGGGCTTCTTGGATCTTGGCCTCGGTCTCGGAGTCCACGTTGGCGGTGGCCTCGTCGAGGATGAGCAGGATGTCGGGGTTGTGCAGGATGGCCCGGGCGAGGGCGAGCAGCTGCTTCTGGCCCGTCGAGAGGCCGCCGCCGCGCTCGTGCAGCACGGTCTGGTAGCCCCTCGGAAGGGCGCTGATGAATTCGTGGGCCCCCACGAACCTCGCGACCTCCTCCACCCGCTGCGGCGGGATGCTCTCGTCGCCCAAGCGCAGGTTGTAGTCAACGGTGCCGCTGAAGAGGAAGGGGTCTTGCAGCACGATGCCGATGGCGCGGCGCAGGTCGCGCTGGAGGTAGTCGCGCACGTCCTGGCCGTCGATCTTGACCGTGCCCCGCTGCACGTCGTAGAAGCGGGCGATCAGGCTGATGACGCTGGTCTTGCCCGCGCCGGTGGCCCCCACCAGGGCGATCTTCTCGCCGGGGCGGATGCGGAAGGACACGCCGCGCAGCACCCAGTCCCAGTCCTCGGCCTCGAGCTGCTCGGGGGCGTTGGCCTTGGTGCCGTCGGGCTTGGGCTCGCCGCGCTTGCCGTAGGCGAACCACACGTCCTCGAAGTCGATCTGGCCGCGGAAGCGCTCGACCCGCATGGCCCCAGGGCGGTCGGAGACCTCCTCGGGCGTGTCGAGCAGGCCGAAGATGCGCTCGGCCGAGGCCATGGCGGCCTGGAAGATGTTGAACTTCTCGGAGAGGTCTTGCAGGGGCTGGAAGAACTGACGCACGTAGTCCACGAAGGCCACCAGCAGGCCCAGCGTGAGCGCCTGCTGCACCACCTGGCCCCCGCCGTACCACAGCACCAGCGCCACCGTGGACTCGCCCAAGAAGCCCACGATCGGGAAGAACAGCGCGAACCAGAAGATGATCTTGACCCACGAGGCCCGCAGGTCCAGCGACAGCCCCGCGAAGCCCGCCACGTTGCGCGGCTCGCGGCTGAAGAGCTGGGTGGTCTGCACGCCCGAGAGGTTCTCCTGCAAGGAGGCGTTGAGCTTCGCCAGCCGCAGGCGCATCTCGCGGTAAGACTCGCGCATGCCGTTGCGGATCCAGGTCGTCACCGCCAGCAGCACCGGGATCACGGTGAAGGCCACCAGCGAGAGCTTCCAGTCGAGCGCGAGCATGAAGCCCATGATGCCCGCCAGCAGGAAGACGTCGGCGATGAGGCCCACCAGCCCGCCGGTGATGAACTGGTTGATGGCGTCGACGTCGGAGGTGATGCGGGTCATCAGGCGGCCGACGGGGTTCTTGTCGAAGTAGCCCAGGTGCAGCCGCTGGAGCTTGGAGAAGATCTCGCTGCGCAGGTCGAAGAGCACGTGCTGCCCGACCCAACTGATGAGGTAGATCTGGCCGTAGCGGGCGAAGAAGTCGAGGACGCGCACGCCCAGGAAGGCCAGGCTGATGTAGAGCAGCAGTTGGTAGCGCTGGGCGAGCTCGAGCGCCTGCTGCGGCAGGATGGCGTTGTCGATGGCGTACTTCAGGAACAGCGGCGTGGCCGCGGTGGTCAGCGTGCCCACCAGGAGGCACACCATCGCCAGCCCCACCTGCAGGCGGTAGGGGCGCACGTAGGTCAGGATGCGGCGGGCCAGCCGGGCGTCGAAGGATTTCTTAAAGGCTTCTTCTTCATGCATAGCAATCGCCTAACGCCCCACGCCTAACGCCCAAGGCTAAACGCCAGGCGTGGGGATGCAGGGTCGATGGATAAGCGGGCCTCGAGATCATTACCTCAACCGAAGCGGGAGAGAAGTTTTTGGCGTTGGGCGTTCGACGTTCAGCGTTCGGCGCCATCACTCCACCTCCGCCTGCAGCCGCTGGATGCGGTCGAGCTCGGCGTAGAGGCCGCCCTGCTCCAAGAGCATCTCGTGGGTGCCCTCCTCGGCGATGCGGCCCTGGTCGAGCACCACGATCCAGTCGGCGTACCTCAGCGTGCTGGTGCGGTGGGCGATGAGCAGCGTGGTCTGCTGGCCCAGCACCTGCTTGAGCCCGCCCAGGATGCGCGCCTCGGTCTCGGTGTCCACCGCGCTCATGGCGTCGTCGAGGATGAGCACCCTGGGCCGCTTGGCGAGCGCGCGCGCGAGCGCGGTGCGCTGCCGCTGCCCGCCCGACAGCGTCACGCCGCGCTCGCCCAGCGAGGTGTCGTAGCCCTTGGGGAAGCCCATGATGTCGTCGTGGACCCCGGCCAGCTTCGCGGCCCACTCCACCCGCTCGCGGTCGACGGCGCCCAGGCCGAAGGCGATGTTCTCGGCCAGGCTGTCGGAGAAGAGGAAGGGCTCCTGCGGCACCATGCCCACCGCCTGGCGCAGGGCGGACAGGGGGAGGTCGCGCACGTCATGGCCGCCGACGAGCACCCGGCCCCGGCTGGCCTCGAGCAGCCGCGGGATCAGGCTCACCAGCAGGGTCTTGCCGCTGCCGGTGCGCCCGGTGACGCCCAGGGTCATGCCCTCGGGAATGGTGAGGGTGATGTCCTTGAGCAGGGTGCGGCCGTTCAGCTCCAGGCTCACCCCCTCGAACTTGACCTCGCCGCCGAGCTCGCCGGCTTCCACGTCCACGGGGCGCTCGGGGTCCTCGATGCGGGGCTTCTCGTCGAGCAGCTCGCGCAGGCGCTTGTAGCTCGTGGCGGCCCGCTGGAACATCGAGAGCACGAAGCCCAGCCCCAGCACCGGCCAGGAGAGCTGGAGCAGGTAGGCGTTGAACTGCACCAACTGCCCCACCGACATCTCGCCCCGGATCACGTAACCCCCGCCCAGCCACAGCACGGTGAGCACCGCGAAGCCCATCAGCAAGCCCATCAGCGACCACAGCATGGGGCCTTCGATGCGCGCGAGGGCTAGGCTCTTGTCGATGTACTGGCGGTTGAGGGTCTGGAAGGCGGCGAGCTCGCGCTGCTCGAGGGCGAAGCCCTTCACCACCCGGATGCCCGAGAAGTTCTCCTGCGCGCGGGTGGAGATCTGGTCGAAGACCTCCTGGCTCTCGCGGTAACGCCGGTCGATCACCCGCAGCACGAAGCGCATGATCACGATGATCAGGGGCACGATCAGGGTCAGGACGGCGGCCAGCTTCCAGTTGACCAGGTACATCGAGATGAAGGCGAACAGCAAACCCGCCACGATGCGCGTGCCCATGTTCACGCCGCCGGCCATCATCTCGCGCACCGCGCCCATGTCGGTGTTCATCTTGTTGACCAGGTCCCCCACCCGGCTCTTGCCGTAGTAGTAGGCGTCGAGGGCCATGAGGTGCTTGAAGAGGTCCATGCGCAGGTCGTGCTCGATGTAGCGGCTGGCGACGATGGCGAGCTGGCGGTTGGTGTACGAGAGCAAACCCGTCAGCACCGCCGCCCCCACGATCATGCCCACGTAGGGCAAGTAGGCCTCCCCCACCCGGATGGCGTCGATGGCGCGCCCCAGGAAGTAGGGGGACAATACGTTAAACCCGATGCCCGTAAGCCCGGCCAACAAACCCCAGAAGTAGGGCCGGGCGTAGCGGCGGAAGTACGGCGACAACTCCCGCAGCATTCCCCATACCGACTGATCCGTTTTCATTGGCCTCCGTGCTGCTCCTCCGCCGATACGCGGAGCCTTTCGAACCTTGTTTTTTGGCGCTTTCTGCCGTCCACCGAACCGGGTCGTCAGAATTTAGATGGTAGCAAAGTTCTACTCTAGAGCCAAGCAAGGTTTTGAATTGCAGCGGGAGGCTGGGGGGCGTTGGTTGTCGATGGTCGATAGCCGGGGGCGGGTCGTACGTCGGATGCGGGTCGTACGTCGGATGCGGGTCGTACGCAAGACGCAAGACGCCCTTTCTTTGCCCCCCTTGCTAAGGGGGGCTAGGGGGGATAACCCCTCCCCGCACGCGGGGAGGGGTAACCACGCGCCACGAGCTTCCCGTCCTTCGCTGAAGGCTGAAAGCTAACCGCTGAAGGCTTATCGCTTCCCGCTTTACCCTATCCCCCCACCTGCCGCGCCAGTTCTGCCAACGGCTCGCCCCAGTCTTCGCCCACGGTGAGGGTGCAGTGGGGCTTGTGGAGGCGCTGGGCGAGCTTGCGGGCGAGGTTGGGGATGGGGTCGGAGCCGGGGACCATCAGGTAGACGAGGGCCTTGACCTTGCCCAGGCGGGAGAGGTAGCGGCTGGCGCCGGCGAACTCGAGGTCGGTCGGCAGGTCGAGGGGGATCTCGACCCTCGCGCCCTCCTCGCGCAGCTTGGCCGGGGGGAGATCGGGCCAGAAGGGGCTCAGGCCGGCGGCCTGCAGGGCCTCGACGACCCCGCCCTGCAGGCGGGGGTCCTCCTGGACCATGGGCAGGGTGACGATGCCCACCGAGCGGTTGCTGCCGGGGTTTTTGGGCAGGGCCGGGACGTAGTTCAGGAGGTAGTGGGTCTTGTCGAGCACCCGGCGGGTGAGCATGGGGTTCTTGGTGAGGGTCTGGCCGACCTCGGCGGCAAAGCCCACCAGGTCGGGCGAGAGGTGGGCGGGAACGCGCAGCATGGGGGGCAGGCCGGGCAGGTAGCGGGCCAGTGAGGCGCCCAGGTCGAGGATCCAGGGGTTCTGGGCGCCGCCGCGCTCGCTCTGGATGTCGCCCTGCGCGTCAGGGATGAGCAGGTAGTCCACGCCCTGGGCCTTGAGGCTGCTCACCTGCGCGGCGACCAGGCTGGCGGGGAGGAAGATGGGCAGGCTGGGCTCGACGGGCTCGGGCCGCACGAGCTCGAGCCCCAGCCCCTCGAGGTAGGGCTCCCAGAAGGGCAGGTAGCGCCCAGCGAGCCAGGTGTCCAGGAGGCCGATACGCACTCCCGAATCCTATCGGGCCGCCGGGCTGTGGGCAAGGGCGGGCCGGCCCCTGAGCGTCCCTTAATGGGGCGGCCATGACCCGGGGAGCGGCGCCGGGGCTTCGTATACTGGGTCTGTCGTTTATGCACCGTCCGTCGCTGCGCTTCTTCGCCGTGCTGGGGCTTTTGCTGGGGCTGGCCCTGGCGCAGGCCCCCGTCCAGGACTTGGTGCTGCGGGTGCTGCTCGAGGAGGCCAAGGAGGCCACCGTGGGCGTGAACGCCCACCTGCGGCTCAGCGGCTACGGCGACCAGAACCAGCCCGCCGCCAGCGTGAAGCTGGGCGTGTCGGGCGCGGAGGTTCTGGTGAACGGGCAGCCCAGCGGCCCGTGGGTGGAGTTCCAGGCCACCGACGGGCTGTTCACCCTCGAGGGCAAGCCCTACCGCGGCAGCCTGCAGGCCATCGCCCAAAGCGGCAAGCTCTTGCTCATCAACCGGGTGTGGCTCGAGGATTACCTTCTGGGCGTGGTGCCCGGCGAGGTGCCGCGCTCCTTCCCCGCCGAGGTGCTGCGCGCGCAGGCGATTTTGGCCCGCACCTTCGCGCTCTACCGGCTCAACCCCAGGGCCCTCTACGACATCTGCGACGACGAGCGCTGCCAGGTCTACTTGGGCTACCGCGCCGAGACCCCCGAGCACAACGCCGCGGTCGAGGCCACCCGCGGGCTCATCGTGAGCTACGGCCAGCAGCCCATCACCGCCGTCTACCACGCCGACTCCGGCGGCCACACCGCCGCCTCGCAGGAGGTGTGGGGCGGCAGCGTGCCCTACCTCATCGCCCGCCCCGACCCCTACTCGCAAAGCCCCAAGGGCACCTGGGGCTTCACCCTCTCGCCCCAGGCGGTGGCCCGCCAGCTCGTGAGCCAGGGTCTCCTGATCGGGGACGTGCAGGGCCTCGAGGTGGTGCAGTACACCGAGTCGGGCCGCGTGGCGCGGCTGCGGGTACGCGGCAACCTCAAGAGCACCGACCTGGTGGGCCCCCAGGCCACCCGCTTCCTGCGCGGGCTGGGCCTGCCCTCGACCCGCATCACCCTCAACGGCTGGAACGTGACCGGCTTCGGCGTGGGCCACGGGGTGGGCATGAGCCAGTGGGGAGCCCGGGGCTTCGCCCTGCAGGGCTGGGACTTCCGCCAGATCCTGGGCTACTACTACCCCGGCACCTTCCTCAGCAGCTTCGAGGTGGTCGAAGGCCTGCGCGAGCGCCTGCTCGCCGCCGGCTACATGCCCACCCAGGGCGTCCAATCGGCCGCGCCGTTCGAATCGCTGCTCTCGAGCCTCCTGGGCACGGCGCGGTAGGGCTCGAGGGGCTGCGGGCGACGCACAGCCCGTGGCTCGTCGAGGACCGAGGGTCTAGGGCGTTTTGCGTTTTGCGTCTTGCGCTCAGCGTACGACGTAGGGCCGCCGTACGCCGCAGGACGTCCGGCCCGCCCCCGGCGTCCAGCGTTCATCCACACACTTCAAATCCGAAAGCCCTGCATATAGTTGGTTTATGTCGTTGCGCAACCTCTTGCTCGGCGGCCTGCTGGGGGTGGTGGGATTGGGTTCAGCCATGGCGTCGCCCGCCCAGAGCCTCTTCGACCAGGCCACGTTTTTCATCGGGTTTTACTACAACGGGCCCGCCAAGGTGCCCGGCTTCCGCGAGCTGCGCCAGCGCTACCAGGGGCAGCTCGACCAGGCCTGCCGGGGGCTGGGCGAGCAGTGCGGCTACGAGCAGGCCCGCGCGGTCATCGCCCGCATCCTCGCCGACCTGGGCGACCCCTTCACCGCGCTGCTGAGCCTCGAGGAGCAGCAGGAGGCCAGCCGCCTGGGCGCGGGGCTGGGCCCGGTGGCCCCCCGCATCGGGGTGTGGGCGCGGCCGGGCGCGGGCGGGCTGGTGGTGGTGGAGTCCTTCCCCGGCGAGGCCGCCTACCAGGCGGGCCTGCGGCGCGGGGACGTGATCACCCAGGTGGGCGGCCAGCCCGCGACGCTCGAGGCCCTGCGCGCCGCCGAGCGCGGCCAGCAGCCCTTCACCCTCGCCTACACCCGCCGCGGGCAGGCCCAGCAGGCGGAGGTGCGCGGCAGCGTCAGCCGGGAGAGCATGCAGCCGCGGCTCGAGGTGCAGGGCGGGGTGGCCTACCTGCGGGTCTACCACCTCTACTACTCCGACCGCTTCAGCGTGGCCCAGCGCGTGCACGAGCTGGTGCGCCAGGCCGAGCAGCAGGGGGCCAAGGGGGTCATCCTCGACCTGCGCGACAGCCTCACGGGCATCGACGACGAGGCCCTGCTGGCCGCCAACGCCTTCGTCCCCAAGGCGGGCTTCGTCTACGACTGGCGCTTCAAGGACCTCGACGACACCTTCACCGCCGAGGGGGGCAAGGTCTACCTCCAGGGCGAGGGCGATGCCGAGCGCGCGCCCGTGCGCGAGGTCGCCAGCCCCGTGCAGAGCTCGCTGCCGCTGGTGGTGCTGGTCAACCGCAACACCTTCAACACCGCCGAGATGCTGGCCTACCTGCTGCAGGCGGCGGGCCGGGCCAAGGTGGTGGGCGAGCCCAGCGGCGGGGCGCTGGGGGTCTCGGGCAACTCCGACAACGCCCTCATCAACGGGGAATTCCTGGCGGTCTCGGCCATCCGCATGAAGAACCTCGACGGCACCCCCTTCCCCCTCCGCCTCACCCCCGACGTGGCGGTGGCCGACGACCTCGAGGCCCTGGCCCAGGGGCGCGACGCGGTGCTGGAAAAGGCCCGCGAAGTGCTGGGCGTTCAGTGACAGGTGAACTATGCAGCGTGTGAAACAGTGGCTCGCCGGTCTGGTCTTGGCGTTGGGCACCCTCTCGTGGGCCTCCCCCGCCCAGGACCTCTTCGACCAGGCCAGCTTCTACCTCGAGTTCTACTACTTCGGCCCCTCCACCCTCGACCTCAAGGCGCTGACGGTGAAGTACCAGGCCAGCCTCAACAGCGCCTGCGCCCAGGAGCAGGAGGCCTGCCCCTACGACAAGGCGGTGCCCATCATCCAGCAGATGATCCGTGAGCTGGGCGACGGCCACACCTACTACCAAGGGCCCGAGTCGCTGGCCGCCCTGCGCCAGCAGCGCACCGGCAACGCCCCCTCGCGCACCCTGCGCATCGGCATCGCCTACCAGCCCGTCGAGGGCTCGCGCGACCAGCTCATCACCGACGTGGTCGAGGGCGGCCCCGCCGACCAGGCCGGGCTGCTCTACGGCGACCGGCTCATCGCCCTCAACGACCGGCCCTTCAGCGAGCTCAGCAGCCCCGAGGAGGTGCAGCGCACCCTCACCGCCGCCGTGCAGAGCGGCCAGCCCTTCAAGCTGACCCTGCTGCGCGGGCCCAAGCGGGAGCGCCTGGAGGTCACGTTGGTAGGCCGCGAGATCAACCTCGCCCGCATGCCCTCGCTCAAGCTGCGCCCCGACGGCATCGCCGTGCTCAGGATCCCCGACTTCCTCGCCAGCAACCGCGTGGGGATCCGGGTGCACGAACTCGTGCGCCAGGCCCAGCAGGCCGGGGCCAAGGGGCTCATCCTCGAGCTGCGCAACAACGGCGGCGGCAGCGCCCTCGACGCCCTGGTGGCGATGGCCGCCTTCGTCCCCGACCCCTACATCCTCTTCACCGACCGCTACAACCAAGACCGCACCGTCATGCGCTTCCGCGACGGCCAGGCCACCGTGAGCGACGACAAGGGCACCGTGCTCTTCTCGCTGCCCGTGCCCAACCTCGCTTCCTGGAAAGGCCCCGTCGCCATCCTGGTCAACTCCCGCAGCGCCTCGGCCTCCGAGTACCTCACCTCGGCCCTGCGCCTGGGCCGCGTGGGCGTGGTCATCGGCGAGACCACCGCCGGGGTGGGCAACACCACCACCCGCACCTACCGCCTCATCAACGGCGGCGGCCTCAACCTCTCCGAAAACCGCGCCTTCCTCGCCAACGGCGACAGCTACCCCGACGTCGTGCGCCCCGACATCACCGTCCCCGACGACCTCAAGGTCCTGGCCGAACAGGGCCGCGACCTCCCCTTCGAGCGCGCCCTCGAGGCCCTGGGCGTCAAGCAGCCGTAGAGAAGCGCCCAGCCATCAGCCGTCAGCTCGTGGCCCGTGGCTAGTGGTTCGTCGAGGACCGAGGGCCAAGGCGTACGACGTACGACGTAGGACGTACTACCCGCGTCTTGCGTTTTGCGTACGACGTACGACGTACGACGCCCGCCCCGCGCCCAGCGCCCGGCGTCCTGCTATCGACCATCGGCCATCGCCGTATACTGGATATCGGCAAAACCGATCCCCGCCATGCAGATCTCGCTCAAGCAACTGGTCTACTTCATCGCCGTGGCCGAGGCGGGTTCCATCTCGCGTGCCCTGGCTTCCTTGGACGTGGCCCAGTCGGTGGTGACCGAGGCCATCAAGAAGCTCGAGGAGAGCCTGGGCACCCAGCTTTTCAACCGCCACGCGCGGGGGATGGTGCTCACCCACGCGGGGCATCAGTTTTTGCGGCACGCCCACGAGGTGCTGGCCGCCCTGCGCAACGCCGAGCAGGCCATCCGCGAGCGCCCCGACACCATGACCGGGCGGCTCAACCTGGGGGTGAGCAGCCTGGTCACGGCCTACTACCTCCCCTACCTCCTCGACCGCTTCGAGCGGGTCTTCCCGGGCGTGGAGGTGCTGCTCGTCGAGGACCGGCGCGGCTACATCGAGCACCTGCTCATCAACGGCGAGCTCGACGTGGCGATCATGAACGTCTCGAGCGTGGACAAGCAAGCCCTGGAGACCCGCACCCTGCTGCGCGCGCCCTGGCGGGTGTGGCTGCCCTCCAACCACCCCCTGCTCAAGCAGGAGGCCGTCGCGCTCGAGGAGCTCCAGGGTGAGCGGCTGCTGGTGCTCAAGAACGACGAGCTCGACGAGGTGACCCAGCAGGTCCATCGGCTTTGCGGATACCCCAAGATCACCGTGCGCACCGAGTCCATCGAGGCCATGCGCAGCCTGGTGGCCGTGGGCATCGGCGTGGCCGTGCTGCCCCACCTGATGTACCGCCCCTGGTCGCTCGAGGGCGACCGCCTGGAGTCGCGCCCGATCACCGGCGAGTTACCCCGCCTCGAGATCGGCGTGGCCTGGCGCAAGGGCAGCGAGCTCTCCGAGACCGCCCGGCAGTTTTTGGTGATCGTGGGGGAGCACTCGAGGCTGCACCAGTACACGGAGGAGTTGGCGTGAGGGGGCGGGGGTCGTGCTCCTGCGTACGGCGTCGTACGTCCTACGTCGTACGCCGATAGCTCATAGCCGATAGCTAAACGCAAAACGCGAGACGCAAGACGCCTTGGCCCTCGGCCCTGGACCCTCGACGCCGGCACGGCTGACCGCTGATAGCTGACGGCTTCCCGTCCCCACCCATCGTTTCCCCCGATAACTGCCATATCCTCAGCTTTCTTGTTCCCGTCCCGGGGTAGTGCGTATGCTACCCCGCAGCACGACAACCTTGTTCGACCGGGCCCGGGCTTGCTCGAGGCATCGGTGTTGTGGCTCATGGCACAGGAGGAAGGCATGAGAAGAAAAGCGTGGTTGTGGGCATTGGGCGCGGTTTCGCTGGCGGTGGCGGGCGGGCTGGTGATGGCCCAGATCCCCGCCAGCCGGGCGCAGCAGTCCATCGGCAAGCTCGAGGGCCAGCTCAACATCCTGGCCTGGCCGGGCTACGTCGAGAACGGCTCCACCGACAAGAGCGCCGACTGGGTCACCCCCTTCGAGCAGGCGACGGGCTGTAAGGTCAACGTCAAGGTCTTCAGCTCCTCCGACGAGGCGGTGCGCCTGATGAACCAGGGCGGCTACGACCTCGTGACCGCCTCCGGCGACGCCACCCAGCGCCTGATCTCGGGCAACGTGGTCGCGCCGGTGAACTACAAGCTCATCCCCAACACCGTCAACCTCGACAAGCGCCTCGTCGGGGCGCCGTGGTACACCGTCAACGGCGTGCCTTACGGCGTGCCCTACCAGTTCGGCGTCAACGTGCTGGCCTACAACACCAAGGTCTTCCCCAAGCCCCCCACCACCTGGGCCATCGTCTTCAAGGAGATGACCCTCCCCGACGGCAAGAGCAACAAGGGCCGCATCCAGGCCTACTACGGCCCCATCTACGTCGCCGACGCCGCGCTCTTCCTGATGAAGACCCGCCCCGAGCTCGGCATCAAGGACCCCTACGAGCTCAACGAGCGGCAGTACCAGGAAGTGCTCAAGCTGCTGCGCCAGCAACGGGCCATCCTGCAGCGCTACTGGAACGACGCCAACGCCCAGGTGCAGGACTTCACCAACGAGGGCGTGGTGGCCTCGACCACCTGGATCTTCCAGGTCAACACCCTCAAGGCCAACAACCAGTCCATCGACTGGGTGGTGCCTAAGGAAGGGGCCACCGGCTGGGCCGACACCACCATGCTCGCGGCCAAGGCCAAGAACCCCAACTGCGCCTACAAGTGGCTCGACTGGCAGCTCACCCCCAAGGTGCAGGCCGACATCGCCGGCTGGTTCGGCTCCAACCCCGTCGTGCCCAAAGGCTGCACGGTGAGCGGCTCGCTGCTCGCCGCCGACGGCTGCCAGAAGCAGGGCTACTTCGACTTCGACAACATCTGGTTCTGGCGCACCCCCACCACCCAGTGCAAGACCCAGAACAACCAGTGCGTGCCCTATAGCCGCTGGGTGAGCGACTACATCGCCATCCAGGGAGGCAGATAGCCCACGTGGCGATGGCCGGTCGCCGACAGCCGAATGCGGACGACCGGCCATCGGCTATCAACGCCCCTATGTCCAACGCCGTCGAGCTGATCAACCTTTCCTGCCACTTCGGGCCGGTGCGGGCCGTGGACGGGGTAGACCTCGAGATCCGCCCCGGGGAGTTCTTCTCCATGCTGGGGCCTTCGGGCTCAGGCAAGACCACCTGCTTGCGCCTGATCGGGGGCTTCGAGCAGCCTACGGCCGGGGAGATCCGGCTCTTCGGGCAGGACGCCAGCCGCCTGCCGCCCTACGCCCGCGACGTGAACACCGTCTTCCAGGACTACGCGCTGTTCCCGCACATGAACGTGCGCGACAACGTGGCCTACGCGCTGATGGTGCGCGGGGTGGGCAGGGCCGAGCGCTACCGCCGGGCCGAGGAGATGCTCGAGCAAGTCAAGCTCGCGGGCTTCGGCGACCGGCGGCCGGGCCAGCTCTCGGGCGGGCAGCGCCAGCGCGTCGCCCTCGCACGCGCGCTCATCAACCAGCCCAAGCTGCTGCTGCTCGACGAGCCCCTAGGCGCCCTCGACCTCAAACTGCGCGAGGAGATGCAGATCGAGCTCAAGGCGCTGCAGCGCAGCCTGGGCATCACCTTCGTCTACGTCACCCACGACCAGGGCGAGGCGCTCTCGATGAGCGACCGGGTGGCGGTGTTCAACCAGGGGCGCATCGAGCAGCTCGACACCCCCAAGCGGCTCTACGAGCACCCCCGCACCGAGTTCGTGGCCCGCTTCGTGGGGAGCGCTAACGTGCTCGAGGGCTCCGCCATCGGGCTCAAAGGCAAGTACGCCCTGCGCCCCGAGCGCATCCGCGTGCAGCCCGGGCACCACCGCGGCCCCAACTGCCTGGCGGGCGAGCTCCTCGACGTGCACTACCTCGGCTCGCAGACGCGCTACGAGGTGCGGGTGGACGGCCAGCGCCTCACCGCCGTCGCCTCCTCGGAGGAGCCCGACCTGCCCGTGGGCGCTCCCGTGACCCTGAGCTGGGACCCCGCCGCGCTGCGCGAGCTGGAGGTGGCGCGGTGAGCGCGTCCCTCCCGGCCAAGACCCTGCGGCGCCGGGTCTCCGACCTGTTTTACCTCCGCCCGCGCTTCCTGCTGCTGTTGCTGCTGATCCCGCCCCTGTTGTGGCTGGGCATCATCTACCTGGGCTCGCTGTTCAACCTGCTGCTCTACAGCTTCTACTCCCTCAACGACTTCACCGGGCAGGTCGAGTACCGCTTCTCGCTGTCGGCCTTCGGGCAGCTCTTCTCCTCGCCGGCCAACATCGACATCGTCGTGCGCACCACGCTCATGGCCCTGGCCGTGACGCTGGCCTGCGCCGTGATCGCCTTCCCCGTCGCCTACTACATCGCCTTCTACACGCGGGGCGGCAGCAAGACCTTCTGGTACTTGATGGTGCTGCTGCCGCTGTGGTCGAGCTACCTGATCAAGGTCTACGCCTGGCGGCTGATCCTGGCGAGCGAGGGCGTGGTGAGCTGGTTCTTCGACGCGCTGGGGCTGGGGTGGCTGCTGGAGGGCATCCTCAGCGTGCCGGTGGTGGGGGGCACCAGCCTCTCCAACAGCTACCTGGGGATGTTCTTGGTGTTCACCTACATCTGGCTGCCCTACATGATCCTGCCGATCATCGCGGCCTTGGAGCGCGTCCCCAAGTCGCTGGTGCAGGCCTCCGCCGACCTCGGCGCCCGGCCGCGCCAGACCTTCTGGAAGGTGGTCTGGCCGCTGACCGTGCCGGGGGTGGCCGCCGGCTCGATCTTCACCTTCTCGCTGACGCTGGGCGACTACATCATCCCGCAGGTGGTGGGCCAGCCCGGCTTCTTCATCGGGCAGATGGTGTACGTGCAGCAGGGCACCGCGGGCAACCTCCCGCTGGCCGCCGCCTTCTCGGTGGTGCCGGTGGTGATCATCGCCGTCTACCTGCTCATCGTGCGCCGGATGGGGGCGTTCAATGCGCTGTAGCGTGCCGGGAGGCAGCCATGCCGAATAAGCCCTCGCTCGGCCTGCGCCTGGCGTTCTGGGCGGGGATGCTGTTTTTACACTTCCCCATCGTCGTCATCGTACTCTACGCGCTCACCACCGAGGACCGCACGTACCGCTTCCCGCCGCCGGGGCTGACGCTTAGGTGGTTCGGGGAGGCCCTCGAGCGGCAGGACATGTGGCGCGCGCTGCTGCTGTCGCTGCAGGTGGCGGGGATGGCGACGTTCATCGCCCTGGTCCTGGGGACGATGGTGGCGGCGGCCATGTACCGCTTCGGGTTCCGCGGCAAGGACGCCATCACCCTGCTGCTGATCCTCCCCATCGCCCTGCCGGGCATCCTCACCGGCATCGCGCTGCTCACCACCTTCAAGCGGCTGGCCGTCGAGCCGGGCTTCTGGACCATCGTCATCGGGCACGCCACCTTCTGCATCGTGACGGTCTACAACAACGTGGTGGCCCGCTTCCGCCGCACCGGCTACTCGCAGGTCGAGGCCAGCATGGACCTGGGGGCCGACTGGTTTCGCACCTGGCGCTTCGTGGTGCTGCCCAGCATCGCCACCGCGCTGCTGGCCGGGGGGATGCTCTCCTTCGCCCTCTCCTTCGACGAGGTCATCGTCACCACCTTCACCGCCGCCGACCAGAAGACCCTGCCCATCTGGTTCCTCAACGAGCTCTTCCGGCCCAGGGAGCGCCCCGTGACCAACGTGGTCGCGGTGTTCGTGATGCTCATAACCTTCCTGCCCATCGTGCTCGCGCAGTGGCTCACCCGCGACACCGACGACCTGCACGGGGGCGGGAAGACGAGCTGAGCAACGCCCAGCGCCGGAGGACGCCCCTACGCCCGTCGTCCTCAACCCGGCACCCGCTCATAGCGGAAAGGAGTTCTACCCATGCAGATCAAGCAACTCATCAACGGCGAGTTCGTCCTGGGGGAGGGGGCCCCCTACGAGATCCTCAACCCCGCGACCGGGGAGACGCTCACCAAGGTGCCCGAGGCCTCGCTCGAGCAGGTCAAGGCCGCCGTGGCCGCCGCCGAGGCCGCCTTCGACGCCTGGTCGCAGACCACGCCCAAGGACCGCTCGCTGTTGTTGCTGAGGCTGGCCGACAGGATCGAGGAGGGGGCCGAGGAGTTCGCGCGGCTGGAGTCGCTCAACTGCGGCAAGCCCTACCTGGCGGTGCTCAACGACGAAATCCCCGCCATCTCCGACTGCTTCCGCTTCTTCGCGGGGGCGGCGCGGGCGATGACGGGGGCGGTGGCCGGGGAGTACCTGGCGGGGCATACCAGCATGATCCGGCGCGACCCCATCGGGGTGGTGGCCTCCATCGCGCCGTGGAACTACCCGCTGATGATGGCGGCCTGGAAGCTGGGCCCGGTGCTGGCGGCGGGCAACACCAGCGTGATCAAGCCCTCCGAGCAGACCCCCCTCACCACGCTCAAGCTGGCCGAACTGCTGGCCGAGCTCTTCCCGCCCGGCGTGGTCAACGTGATCACCGGCGTGGGCGAGACGGTGGGCTCGGCCCTCATCCACCAGCCCCAGGTGCGCATGATCTCGCTCACCGGCGACGTGGCGACGGGCAAGCGGGTGCTCGAGGCCGCGACCTCCAGCCTCAAGCGCACCCACCTGGAGCTGGGCGGCAAGGCCCCGGTGATCGTGATGGACGACGCCGACCTCGAGGCCGCCGTGGAGGGCATCAAGGTCTTCGGCTACTACAACGCGGGCCAGGACTGCACCGCCGCCTGCCGGGTCTACGCCGGGGCCCGCATCTACGACAAGTTCGTGGCCGAGCTCTCCGACGCGGTGAGGGGCATCAAGGTGGGCAGCCAGAACGAGGACGGGGTGGAGATGGGCCCCCTCATCACCGAGCGGCAGCGCTCGCGCGTCGCCAGCTTCGTGGAGCGGGCCAAGATGCAAAAGCACATCGAGGTCACGGCGGGGGGTAAGGCGGGCGCGGGCAAGGGCTTCTTCTACGAGCCCACCGTGATCGCCGGGGCCCAGCAGGACGACGAGATCGTGCGGCGCGAGGTGTTCGGGCCGGTGGTGAGCGTGACGCGCTTCACCGACGCCGAGCAGGCCATCGCCTGGGCCAACGACTCCGACTACGGCCTGGCTTCTTCGGTCTGGACCCGCGACGTGGGCAAGGCCATGCGCATCGCCAGCCGCCTGCAGTACGGCTGCACCTGGGTCAACACCCACTTCATGCTGGTCAACGAGATGCCCCACGGCGGGCTCAAGCAGTCGGGCTACGGCAAGGACATGAGCATGTACGCGCTCGAGGACTACACCGTGGTGCGGCACGTGATGGTGAAGCATTGAGTTGGTGATGGTCGAACGCGGGTCCTGCGTCGTACGTCGTACGCAAAACGCCAAACGCAAAACGCAAGACGCGTGTGCTATGTCGTACGTCGTACGCGAAACGCAAGACGCGAAACGCCTTGTCACCCCCCTTAACAAGGGGGGCTGGGGGGATAAACCCTCCCCGCGGGCCGGGTGGGGCAACCACGAGCCACAAGCTGACGGCTGACCGCTGATGGCTGACGGGGCGGGTCCTGTACCCGCCCTTCCTCCTGCTTCTATCGCCACCCCGATCACTTTGCCCCCGGCCCGCGGTGGTAGTGTGTCAAGGTTATGAGCCCCGAAACGCGCCGCGAGATTTTCAAGATCGCCGTTCCGGTGAGCCTCGAGTCCTCCTTCCAGCTGGTGCTGGGCTTCATCAACCAGGTCATCGTGGGCATCCTGGGCACGGCCACCATCGCGGCGGTGGGGCTGTCCAACAACGTGATGTTCATCGGCATCCTCTGCCTGAGCACGCTGGGCTCGGGGTGCGCGATACTGGCCTCGAGGGCCCGCGGCGCGGGGGACGGCGTGATGGTGGCGCGCATCTCGAGCTTCTCCCTGGTCTTTGCCACCGTGCTCTCGCTGCTGCTGGCCCTGCCGCTGGCGCTCTTCGCCGGGCCGTTCCTGCGCGGCGTGGGCGCCAACCCCGAGATCGCCGAGATCGGGGCGCCCTTCCTGGCCCTCATCGCCTTCACGCTGCCGCTCATCACCGCCAGCACGGTGGCGAGTTCGGTCTTCCGCACCGTGGGGGAGGCGCGGCTGCCCATGACCGTGACCATGACCGCGCTGGCCCTCACCCCGCTGCTCTCCTGGCTGCTGGTGCTGCCGCTGGGGCTGGGGGCGGTGGGGGCCGCCGTCGCCGCGCTGATCGCCCAGGGCTTGCGGGCGCTGACGCTGGTGGGCTTTTTGTTCTTCAGCCGCTGGGGCATCGCCTGGGACTGGCCCGACTGGGAGCAGGCCCGGCAGATCCTGGGCCGCATGGTGCCGCTGGTGCTGCCGCTGTTCATCACCGAGATCGTCTTCAGCGGGGGCTCCTTCCTCTTCGCGCTGCTCTTCGAGCGGCTGGGCACCGCCGAGCTGGCGGCGTTCCAGATCGCCAACACCCTCGAGGGCGTCTTCATCACGGCCTCGCTGGGGCTCAACGTGGCCGCGACCATCCTGGTGGCCCAGGCCATCGGGCGGCGCGACGAGGGCGGGGCCTGGCAGATGTCGGGGAGCATCTGGAAGCTCGGGCTGCTGAGCGCGGCGGCTTTCGGGCTGCTGATGGCCCTGAGCAGCCTGCTGCTGCCCTTGCTCTACCCCAACACCACGCCCCAGGTGCAGCAGTGGGCGGTGTGGGCGGTGCTGCTCAACGCGCTGTTCCAGCCGGTCAAGGTCTCCAACATGATCTTCTTCGGCGTGCTCAGCAGCGGGGGCGACACCCGCTTCCTGCTGCTCTCCGACTTCGTGACGGTGTTCGCGGTGGGGCTGCCGCTGGCCTACTGGCTGGGGTTTGGCCTGGGGCTGGGGCTGTGGGGTATATTCCTGGGAAGGCTGCTGGGTGAGGAACTGGTGCGCGTCAGCATGTTCGTGCTGCGCTACCGCACGGGCCGCTGGTTCCGCCTCGAGGCCCGGCCCGCACCCCAGGCTTGAAGAGGTCAGCCATGCTGGTAGGAACCGCCGAAATCCGCGTGCTCACCGAGGCCGACGCCGAGGCCTTCTACGCTTTGCGCCTGCGGGCGCTGGAGGAAGAGCCCCTCGCCTTCGCCCGCTCGGCCGAGGAGTACCGCGACACGCCGCTCGAACAGGTCGCCCGCCGGCTGCAGGAGTGGCCCGAGGGCAGCTTCACACTCGGGGCCTTCGAGGGCGGGCAGTTGGTGGGGATCGTGGGCTTCGTGCGCGACGACGGGCCCAAGATGCAGCACAAGGGCACCGTCTGGGGCATGTACGTCGCCCCCGAAGCCCGCGGCAAGGGCCTGGCGAAGGCCCTGCTGGTGCAGCTGCTGGGCCGGGTGGCCCAGTACGGCGGCCTCGAGCAGGTCCACCTCGCCGTGGCCACGCCCCAGGAAGCCGCCCGCAGGCTCTACCGCAGCCTGGGCTTCCAGGTGTGGGGGCTCAAGCACCAGGCGCTCAAGGTGGGCAGCACCTACGTGGACGAGGAGCACATGGTGCTGTTTTTGGGCGCGCGGGCGGGTGAGGGCGGGTAGCCGGTGGTCGATAGCCGATAGCCCATAGCCAAACGCAAGACGCAAAACGCGGGTCGTACGTCCTACGTCGTACGCCAGACGCGAAACGCAAGACGCCTTGGCCCTTGGCCCTCGACCTGCGCCACAGAGCCGCGAGCCCTCTGCTCATCGCTGACGGCCGAGAGCTGACCGCTTCCCGTCCCTCAAAGCTTCGGCAACGCCCGGATGTCCGTAGGCGTCTGGCTTCCCCCGCCCGGCTCCTCGGAGATGGCGAGGGCGACGGCGGGTGAGGGCAACCTCAGCGTGACCACGCGGCCGCGGAAGGTCTCGAGGGGGATCGGCTGGGCTACGGTGCCGCCCACGCCCCAGGCCTGGTAGACCTTGCCCTCGGGGGCGGGGTCCTTCATGACGATCAGGCAGCCGCCGTCCTCGAGCCAGATCATGGTGCCCACCCCCTCGCCCTGGGCGTTCTTGATGGCGCGCCACTTGCCCTCAGGCTCGGAGAGCCAGTGCGCCACCTTGGCCTGTTCGGCCCGCAGGGCGCGGAGGGCCTGCCCCTGGTAGAAGCCGAAGCCGGCGAAGACGAGCGCCAGGCCGGCCGCGATCCCGGCGACCCAGGGCCAGGGCACGCCCCTGCCCCGCCGCACGCGCGCCCGGATGCCCTGCCAGGTCCGGGGCGGCGGGGTCACGGGAGGTAGTTGATCGGGCAGGCGGAACAGGGCGGCGCGCAGGGCCTCGAGCTCGGCCCGCAGCTCGGGCGAGCGCTCGAGCTGTTCCTCCAACCGCCGCGCCTCCTCGGGCTCGAGCTGGCCCAGCAGGTAGTCGGGGAGCAGCTCGCGCGCCTCCATCACTCGCCCCCCTCCCGCACCCGGCCCTCCAGGAATTCGCGCAGGCGCAGCAGGGCCCGGCGCACCCGGGTCTTGACGGTCCCCAGCGGCATCGCGTGGCGCTCGGCGAGCTCGCTGTGGCTGTAGCCCCAGTAGAACGACTCCTCGAGCAGCCTGCGGTCCTCCGGCGACAACTGGGCCAGCGCCCGCTGCACCAGCACGCGGTCGGTGGGGTCGTGCTCGTGCCACAGCCCCAGCTCCTGCTCGGGGTCGTGCAGGTCGTGGTCCTGGACCTTCTGCGGCCGTGCCCGGCGCGCGCGCAGCCTCGACAGCGCCAGGTTGCGCGCGACGGTGAACAAGAAGGTGCTCACGCCCCCGCGCTGCGGGTCGTAGCGCCGCGCCTCCTTGTAAAGCTGTACGAAGCTGTCCTGCAAAACCTCTTCCGCCTCCTCGCGCCCGCCCAGCACGTGCAGCAGCAGGGCGTACACCTTGCCCCCGTAGCGCCGGTAAAGCTCCTCGAGGGCGGTTTCGTCTCCCTGAGCCACCTGCCGTATCAGGTCGCTGTCTGGCTCCACGCCCTCTATTCAACACTACGTGAGGGTGTGGCGCTATAGATGTTCAACTAGGGGTGATGGGCGGACGCGAGGCGCTGGGGGCGGGTCGTACGTCCTGCGCCCGGTGTTGTACGTCTTACGTCGTACGCCGGGCGCAAAACGCCAAACGCAAGACGCCAAACGCCAGACGCTTTGACCCTCGACGCTCGACGAGCCAGTAACCATAAGCTCCCCTAAACCCCGCGCCCGCTACCCTCTTACCGACTTCTACCTCGGCTCCTCCTCTACGTTGACGAAGACCCTGAGCTCTTCCCCGCCGCCGCCGCGGCGCAGGCCCTTGAGGGGTGGGCAGTCGTCGTAGTCGCGGCCGTGGGCGGTTTTGACGTACTGCTCGGTGACGGCGCTGCCGTTGGTGGGGTCGTAGCCGACCCAGCCCGAGCCGGGCACGAAGGCCTCGACCCAGGCGTGGCTGCCTTCGGCGCCCACGCCGGTGGCGAGGTAGCCCGAGACGTAGCGGGCGGGGATGCCGTGGCTGCGGCACAGGGCCAGCATCGCCTGGGCGTAGTCCTGGCAGACGCCCCGGCGCCCCTCCACGAAGCGCCGCAGCGGCGTGTCCACCCGCGTGGCGCCGGTGTCGTAGGTGAACGAGCGGAAGAGGTGGCTCGAGGCCTCGAGCAAGTAGCCGTGCAGGCTCTCGGCGGCGTGGGGCTTGCGGAAGCCGAGCATCTGGCCCCAGTCGAGGTGCAGCGGGACGCGGGCGGTGGGGGCCAGGAACTCGAAGAAGCGCTCGCGCAGGGGCTCGAGCTGCCCCACCGGCACCGGGAGGGGGGTGGGGCTGGGGAAGGTGAGCACCCGGGCGAAGACCTCGACCCTGAGGCTCTTGTGCGGCACGGCCACGCGGAAGTCGTGGACGCGGTTGTGGAAGTAGTCCTGGCGGCCGCGCACGGCGGTGAAGGGCTCGACGAAGAGGCGGTGCTCGAGCAGGCACTGGCGCTGGTCGTCGACCGGGGTCATCCACAGCTCGTTGAAGGAGTCCTGGACCTCCTCGAGGTAGCGGTACTCGGTGGTGTGGCGGACGCGCAGGCGCACCGGGTTCAGGTTACCCCACCCGGGGCCTCCGATTGGCTAAACTGATCGGGTGTCCGCACGGGTGCAAAAAAAATCCGCCGGAGTGGCGATCCGGCGGTCAAGGGAGGTGAGGGGGTTGTGGCGTGACCCTCACGCCAACAAGCTTGGAGTAAACGCCTGAGATGGCCCTGAGCCTTAGCTGAGTGAAAGCTGAGTACTTATGTCCCCCTGGAACACCACCTACCGACGCCGCGTTTTGATGCGCCACTACCGCTTCGCCCGCGAGCGGCTGGTGCCCCACTTCCTCGACGCCCTGAGCGCCTACGCCAAGGGCCTCGCCGCCCTGCGGGTACCCCACGCCGCCGAGGCGGTGAAGGCCCTCCAGCTCCTGCGGCCCCTCCCCCTCCCCGCCTTCAGCGGCCTCGTCGAGGACGTGTTCTTCGCCATCGACCTCCAGCTCAACGAGACCGCCGGGGCCGAGGTGGCCGGGGCCCTGCGGCGGGGGCTCTCGCGCAACGACCTCGACCTCACCGTCTTCCGCGCCTATGCCCGCGACCAGGCCCTGGCCGTGATGGGCGACCTGCTGCGCCTGCGCCAGCGGGTGCTGGTGCTGGCCGAGGCCCACCGCGACACGCTGATGACCGCCTACACCCACCACCAGCCCGCGCAGCCGAGCTCGCTGGGCCACTACCTGGCGGCCTTCGAGAACCTGCTCAGCCGCGACTTCCGCCGCCTGCGGGCCGCGCTCGACACCACCGACCGCTCCCCGCTGGGCGCGAGCTCGCTGGCGGGCAGCCCCTACCCCGTTGACCGCGAGGCCCTGGCCCGCTGGCTGGGCTTCGGCGGGGTGGTCGAGCACACCTACGACGCCATCGCGGCGGGCGATTGGGCCCTCGAGCTCGCCCAGGCCCTCGCCGGGCTGGGCGCCAGCCTCTCGCGCCTCGTCCGCGACCTGCTGGCCTGGGCCGAGACCGGGGCCTTCCGGGTGGGCGAGCGCGTGGCGCAGGGCTCGTCGATCATGCCGCAGAAGCACAACCCGGTCATCCTCGAGCACGCCCGCGTCTACGTCGCCGAGCTCATCAGCGGGGCCAGCCTCATGACCCAGCTCAACCACTCCACCGCCTTCGGCGACCTCAACGACCACTCCACGGGGGTGCTCGAGCCCCTCGACCGCCTGTGCGAGGTGGCCGAGGGGGCGCTCGAGCTCATGCGCGTGGCCCTGGAGGAGAGCGAATTCCGACCCGAGGGCCTTTTGAAGGGCCTCGAAGACCGCGCCGTGCTGGCCTCCGAGCTCGTCGACGTGCTGGTGGCCGGGGGCTACTTGCCCCTGGGCGAGGCCTACCGCCGGGTTAAGAACCTGCTGGGCGCGCTCGCCGCCGAGGGCCGCACCCTGGCCCAGGCCACCCCCGCCGACCTGCAAGCCCACCTGGGCTACGACACCCCCGAGCTGCAGGCGGCGCTCGAGCCCCGCCGCTTCCTCGAGCGGCGCCGGGTGATGGGCGGGGTCGCCCCCCAGGCCCAGGACCAGCACCTCCGCCTCGCCCGCCGCCGGCTGGCCCAGGACCGCCAGGAAACCCAGGCCGTGCGCAACCGGGTGCGGCTGGCGCGGCAGTTGATGGCGGAGGTGGAGTGAAGGCGGGGTGCTGGACGCTGGGCGCGGGTCGTACGCCGTACGTCCTACGTCGTACGCAGAACGCCCTTTCTGCACCCCCCTTAGCAAGGGGGGCTGGGGGGGATAAACCCTCCCCGCCGCCGGGGGGGGTTTACCACGAGCCTTTCACCCTTCGCTGACGGCTGAGGGCTTATCGCTTCACGACCACCGGCCCGGCAGGGCCACCCGGCTGTGGCGCAGCATCGCCGTGGACTCGCGCACGATGAGGCGGGTGTTGAACAGCGGGGGTTCGTAGGGCTGGCCCTCGAGCATCAGCAGCACGGCGCGGGCGGCTTCGCGGCCGAGCTCGAGGGTCGGCTGGCGGACGGTGGTGAGGGGTGGGGTCATGTAGCTCGAGCCCGGCAGGTCGTCGAAGCCGACCAGCGAGACGTCCTCGGGGACGCGGATGCCCCGGCGGTACAGCGCCAGGCGCGCGCCGTAGGCCATCTGGTCGTTGGCGGCGAAGATCGCGGTGAAGGGGATGCGCCGCGCGAGCAGGCTCTCGACGGCGAGCATCCCGGAGGGCTCGACGTAGTCGCCCTCGATCACCCGCTCGGGCTCGAAGGGGATCCCGGCCTCCTCCAGCGCCTTGCGGTAGCCCTCGAGGCGGCTCTTGGCGTCGAGGTGGAAGGCGGGGCCGGCGATGTGCACGATCTGGGTGTGGCCGAGCTCGACGAGGTGGCGGGTCCCTAAGTAGGCCCCCTGCAGGTTGTCCACCAGCAGCGTGTTGTGCTCCAAGCCCCGGACCCGGCGGCCGAACAGCACCAGCGGCATCTTGCGGGCAAGGCCCAGGAGGTACTCCTCGGACACCAGGCCGTCGAGCACGATCAGGGCGTCGATCTGCCGGGCGCTGAGCACCCGCAACGCCTCCCTCTCCTGCTCAGCCCGCCAGTGCCCGGTGGAGAACACCGGGTGGTAGAGCGTGCCGTCGAACCCCTGCTCGATGCCCTTGATCATCTCGCCGTAGAAGGGGCTGGCGATCTCTTGCACCATCACGCCGACGGTCAGGGACTTGCCCTGGGCCAGCCCCTTGGCCATGAGGTTGGGCTGGTAGCCCAGCCGCTCGATGGCCTCGAGCACCGCCTTGAGCTTGCCCGGGCGCACCCGGGCAGTCCCGTTGATGACCCGCGAGACCGTGCTGGGCGAGACCCCCGCCGCACGGGCCACGTCTTCGAGGGTGTAGCTGGTGCGCGCCATAGGCTCAGGGATCGGGGATTGGTTCCGTCCCCCGATCATTGTAAGCGCCCAGGCCGCGCTCGAGGGGCTTCCCTCTACCCCCGCTTCGTCCATACGACCCCCGGGCGCGCCCGGAGGTTTGGTTAACGCCTCGTGAACGGCCCCTTCGGAAGAACCAGCCCAACAAGCCTGAAGATGCGCTAAGATTCTGGGGTAAGGAAACGCCGCATGGGCTCAGTCCGCAGGAGTGCATGGCTAACCGCCGCCGTGGCGCTCGTGCTGCATTTGCTGGGTCACGCAGGGGTTTTGCCGCTTGGCTTCCCCGAGGCCTGGATGATGGTCGCGCTGGCCACCCTCACCTCGGTGCTGGGCTACCGCTGGGTGCTGCCCCTGACGGCGGGGGCCAGCCTCCTGGACGCGCTACTGAGCACCGGTCAGTCCCTGCTCGAGCTGACGGCGCTCTACGCGGTGTCGAGCCTGCTCGCGGCCTGGCTGGGGGCCCGCCTGCGCCATGCCTTCCGCGAACGGAAGCGGGCTTCCCACCTGCTCAACCTGCTGATCCGGGCCCAGAAAGAGCTCAGCGGCCTGGACAGCCGCGGCGAGGTGCTCGAGGCGCTGCCGGCCATCCTGGAGGCCTACGGCCAGGGCAACGTGAGCGTCTGGGAGCCCAGCCCCGCGGGCGAGGGCTTCGTGCGGGTCGCCGCTTCCCGGAGCTTCCCCCAGGACTACCGGACGATCCCCGAGCACGGGGTCGTCGGGCGGGCCTTCGCGCAGCGCCGCTCCGTCCACGTGACCGACGTGGCCTCGGAGAGCGACTACGTCCCGGTGCCGGGCCGCCCGGCGCGGTGCGAGCTGGCGCTGCCGCTGGTCGAGCAGACGGAGGCGGTGGCGGTGCTCAACCTCGAGTACCCCGAACCCCTAGGCGAGGAAGCCCTGCAGGCGCTGCTCGAGTTCGCCGAAGGGGTCAGCCGCCGCCTGAGCCGGCTGGTCGAGCGCACCGAGCTCTCGCTGCTGGAGAACCTCAACCGCACGATGTACTCCGCCGAGTCCCTCCCCGGGCTGGGGGAACGGGTGCTGGCGCTGCTGGGCCAGGTGCTCGACTTCGACTCCGGGGCGCTGGTGCGGCAGGAGGGCAGCCGGCTGCGGGCGGTGACGTTCTGGGGCGACGTACACCCCCAGGAGCGGGCCCTGCTGGAGGAGGGAATCCCCTTCGGCCAGGGGTTGGCCTGGGGGGTCCACCGCACGGGCCAGCCCGTTTTCAACGACAAATACGCCACCGACGAGCGGGGCCTGCAGACGCTCAAGGACGCGGGCGTGCAGGCGCTGGTGCTGCACCCCATCCCCCTGCCCGGGTCGGCTCGAGTCCGCTTCATGCTGGGCTTCCAGAGCCGCCGGCAGCGGCACTGGCGGCAGAGCGAGAAGGAGCTGCTGGCCCGGGCCTGCCGCGCCGTAGGCCTGGCGCTGGAGGGCATGCTCGAGCGGCAGCACACCCAGACCCTGCTGGAGCTGCAGCAGACGGTGCTGGAGCTCTCCCCCGAAGCCGCCTACCACCGCATCCTGCAAACCGCCGTCGCCATGGTGCCCGGGGCCGAGGCGGGGACGCTGATGGCGCGGCAGGGCGAGGTCTTCGTCTTCCGGGCCGTGCACGGCTTCAGCCTGGAGGACCTGCACGGCGTGGAGTTCAGCCTCAGCCAGCAGCAAGCCTGGCACGGGGACCTGGAGAGCTGGGAGCGGGGGTTGCCGCGGGTGCGCTCGAGCGCCATCGTCGAGTCCAGCCTGGAGTCGGGCCTCACCGAGGGCAAGGTACGGGACGCGCGGGTCCGGGAGATCCAGGCCAACCTCCACCTGCCTATCCGCTACGGGGGCGAGGTGCTGGCCCTGCTCAACCTCGACAACCTCCACGACCCGCTGGCCTTCGACCAAGACTCCCTGCGGGCCGCGCAGCTCTTCGCCCCCGCCGTCGCCACCCTCCTCCACGACCTGCGCTACCGCCAGCGCCTCGAGGAGGCCGCCCTCACCGACGTGCTCACCGGGCTGCTCAACCGCCGCGCCTTCGACCTGCGCTTAAGCGAGGAGCTCGAGCGCGCCCGCCGCTACGCCTACCCCGTCTCGCTGCTGGTGATGGACCTCTCGGGCTTCAAGGCCATCAACGACCGCCTGGGCCACGAGCAGGGCGACCGGGCCCTGCAGGCGGTGGCCCAGGCCCTGCGCCAGCAACGGCGCAACGGCGACAGCCTCTACCGCTGGGGCGGCGACGAGTTCGCCGCCATCCTGCCCCACGCCGACCTCGAGGGCGCCGTCGCGGCAGGCACCCGCTACCACCGGGCCATCGGGGCGCTGGAGGTCGGGGGGATGCGGCTGGGGGTCAACATCGGCGCCTCCTGCTTCCCCACCGACACCGAGGACTCCGAGTCGCTGCTGCGCCTGGCCGACAACCGCATGTACCAGGCCAAGTCGCGGGGGATGCCGCTGTCGGCGGGGTGAAGGTTCGGGTGCAAAGGTACGACAAAAAGCCGGCCTCCGGGCCGGCTTTCGCTGGTGGGCGCTGAGGGACTCGAACCCCCGACCCCATCCTTGTAAGGTCAAGCTTTGGGCTACAGCGCGGGTATGGCTGAGTGAATAAAATAGCACCAGGACGAAGCAATCGGCTCCTTTTAGGGAAGTCAACCATAGCGCGGGTATGGCCTGACACACGAGATTTCATGGGTACTTCATGGGTATAGGGCCGCGGCTGCTCCGGTACGTAATCCCCAGGGCTCAGGCTCCCCAACCTACTGGCTAGTCTTATAGAGTTGCCTCCGATTCCCCCAATAGCTTCCTTACCAGCCCCTGGACCCAGCCTGGAGAGATCGACTCAGTTTACGAGCCGTTCCTCCGGCTGCATGCTCCGAAGCTCGAACACCGGCACCTCGTGGTAGAGGGGGGGCGGAACCCCCTCCGTCTGGACACGGCCTTCGTGGACGAGTTGCAGCAGAGCCTCGACCACCTGCGGGTCGAACTGGCTGCCCGCGTTGCGCCGGAGCTCGGCTCCCGGTAGGGGCGGCGGCTGGTGAGCACCTCGAAGACGTCGGCGACGGCGAGGATGCGGCCGAAGAGGGGGCTGGCCTCCCCGGCCAGCCCCCGGGGGTAGCCCTTCCCGTCCCAGCGCTCGTGGTGCGCGCGCACCCCCTCGGCGATGGTGGCGAACTCGGGCGAGGCCGAGAGCAGGATCTGGGCCCCCAAGTCGGCGTGGCGCTGCACCTCGCGGTACTCCTCGGCGGTGAGCTTGCCCGGCTTGCGCAGGATGTACTCGGGGATGCCCACCTTGCCCAGGTCGTGCAGCAGGCCCGCCCACCACAGCGTCTCGAGGTCGTGCCCCCTCACCCCCAGCCGCTTGCCCAGTTCGTGGGCGTGGTAGGCCACCAGCGCAGCCAGGGTACGCAGGGTGTTGCCGTAGCCGCGGGCGAGCTGCTCGGCCAGCTCCCGCGTCGCCCGTAGGCTGCGACGCAGCCGCTCGAGGACCATCCCGGCACCCCCTCCAATCAGGCTGTAGATCAGCATCCGCACCGGCCATCTCGCGTCAGATTGAGCCTCGGCTCCCGTGAGCATAACCTGCTGCTGCGGCCCAACCAGCACCCCGGCCACCACCCCGACCGCGGCGGCTACCCAGGGGCCACTGCCCGCCGCAGCCAGCAGGATCGGGCCGTACATGAGGTGGACGAGGGGGTTGGGGGTGCCACCGGTGAGGGCGACCACCCGGGTCACCGCCAGTAGCAGCACGGCGATCAGCGTCAGGTGCGCGAGGCGGTAAAGGCCGGTCGGTTCCCACATGAGCTGCTGCCAGAACTGGAATCGAGCCTGGCCATCAGAGAAAACTGGGTCATTGCTGACCTGCACGGCTATGTTGACCTCCCCAAGGCGCCGCCGACAGACGAACCGATTTTCATCTTAACCCAGCTGGAATAGCTATACGGTTTATTTGCCCGGTTTTCATAAGGCTGACCAATAGGTGTGCGATAGGCCTCGAGATAAGAACACTGCCAGCCAGGGACGGAGTGGCCGCTCCGTCCCTGGTCTTTCAGACCACACTACCTCATCGAGTGCCGTACTTCAGGTTGCGCTTTGATCTGATTTTGGCACCACCATCAACTCGAGCCCCAGGCTGTCGAGGATGCGCTGCCAACTCTCGGGGATCTTGCCGCTGCGCCCGGTCAGAACTCGATTAAGGTTTACCCGCTCCATGTGGAGCTTTTCAGCTAGGTCCCCCTGGCTCATGCCAAGCTGGGCCATTCGCTCCTTCACAGCTTTTCGCACACGATCGGTCATCGGTGACATAGTACCACCCCTGTATCGCATCCTAACCCATGTATCAGATATTGACAATAGTATCCGCCTTTGATACTATATCGACATCAGAGGGCGCAGCCGCCAAGCACACACCCTCTGAATCTCGAAAGGAGACAAGCTCATGCTACACCAGTTCAAAGGCCCCAAGCAGTTCAAGAGCTACCTTGAGTCCCTCAGGCCCTTCAGCCGTGAGTACGCCGAAGCCACCGGCGTCTGGAGCGCCTGGCTGGCCGCGCCCCGCAAACTCTCCTGGAAGCAGTTCGTCGCGAAGGGGGGTGCGCGCTAATGCGCGCCCTCCTCCAGCGCATCGAGGCGGCCCAGGCCCGGCTGGAGCAGGTCACCGAGACCCTGGTGCAGGCTTTGCGCGCCGAGCAGATGGCTCGCGGTCACTATGAGCAGGCCCGCGCCGCACTCACCCGCCGCGAGCACACCCTCATCCGCGAGGGTCTCGAGGGCAGGAACCAGGCCGAGCGTGACGCCAACCTGGCCCTGCTGACCGAGCCCGAGCGGCAGCAGGTGGAGGGCTTCGACCGCGGGCTACGGATGGCCCTGGCGGACGTGGCCGAGGCTCAGCTCCAGCACCAGCTCGCCCGGTATGAGCTGCGCAGCCTGTGGGCGATGTCCGCGCTCGAGGCCGAGGGGGAGGGGGCATGATCGCCCTCTCCTACGAGGCGATGGGCGACCTGGCCGACCGGGTGGTGCTGGCCTGCTGGGCTCACCCCAGCGGCTGGGCCTGGTACGTGGTGGAGTACCACCCCGATGAGGAGCACCCAGGCGCCCCGGCCCGGCTGGCCTGGGGGCTCGTCAAGGGCCATTACCTCGAGTTCGGGTACTTCGACCTCGATGAGCTGCGCTCGGTCGGCGCCACTCCGGTCCCAGGCTGGCAGGCCATCACCATCGGCGACGTGCTCAAGCGCATGCAGGAGCAGGCCCTCGAGGAGGCCAGACGCGATGCCCGCTAAGGGGCGTGCGGGCAAGAGCGCGGGGGTGACCCCGCGCTTTGCCTACCGAAGGCCGCTCGAGCAGGTCGCCCGGCGCACCGGGCGGGGCTACCTGAAGGTTTTCGACGCCTTTTTGACGCTAGCCACGTGCGCCCTCTCCGCCGGGCGGTACGAGGCGCTCTACCTCGAGGAGGCCGCCCGCTGGGAGCGACCCGACCTCGAGGACTTCGCCCGGGCCTTCGGACTGCTCGTCGGGGCGATGGAGTTCCACCCCTACCAGGACCTGCTGGGCCCGACCCACGAGGAGTGGAGCAGCAGGGGCGGCAAGCAGATCGGCGGGGAGTTCTACACCCCCACGCCTGTGGCGACCATGATGGCCCGCATGGCCCTGATGGACGCCGAGCTGCCGGAGGACCGACCGCTGGAGCTGCTCGAGCCCGCCTGCGGGGCCGGAGGGCTGGTGCTGGCGGCTGCCGAGGTGCTGGCCACCCGCGGCGAGCCGCCCTGCCGGATGCGGGTGACGGCCTGGGACGTCAGCCATACGGCAGTCATGATGTGCTACGTCAACCTCACCGCCTGGGGCGTCCCGGCTACGGTCATCCACGGCAACGCACTCTCGCTCGAGGTCTGGGGAGCCTACCGCAACCCCTTCTGGGCAATGGCGCGGGGTAAATACCCATCCGAAGCGCAGCAGGTGTGCGAGTTGCCGGGGGCCCTATCTGCGGCTGAGCAGGCGGTGGTCGCCCTCAAGGAGAACGGGGCGCTGCCCCAACCTGACCTCACCTTGCCGAAAGGTCCGGGTGTGCAGGTCAGCTTGTTTGGAGAGGAGGGGTATTAGCGGCTAAATTTTCAAGCCACGAGGCGCGGGTTTAGGAAGCAAGACCCACCAGTCCGGTGATCAGGTTGTAGGCGAACCAACCGTCGTCCAGGGTGTAGATTCTCGGCCTTGGCTTGGCTCCGTCCGGGTGGACCTCGATCCCGTCTCGGTAGGGGTCCAGGGCTACGATCTTCTTGAGCGCCAGACGATGGGCTTTCCTTCCATGAAAGTACAGGTGCTTGGTGCTCACCAAAAGCATCCCTTGGTCAGTGAGCTCCAGACGCTCGGTGACGACAGGCTTGGTCCTGATCTGGGAGCTTCTCAGGTAGACGCCCTTCGCCACTCGTACAGACATCCCCCCACCGGAGGAGACGTACTCACGATGGACACGGTACTCGTAGAGCTTGACCCCTTGGAAGACCCACGCCAGTTTCTCCCCCTTTTGCAGCAGGAGTGGCGTGTTCGGTGGTAGCGGATGTTCGAAGACCCTCCCCTCAGCCAGCTCACGCAGGACCGCGGCGCGGACTAAGCGCAGGGCATAGGGCTGAATCTCCTTTCGGCTGCCTAGGCCGAGTTCCTGAATCAGTGCCTCGAAAGCCCGCTGCTCTTGAGCCGAAAGGAGATGGTCATCCAGCGCGTTGTCGATGGCTTTTGGCAGAGCCGCCAGAGCGGCCCTGACCAGGCCCTCTCCAGCCAGGAAGGCATCCGAGGCGATCTGCTTGATCTGAGCCAAGGCAAGCCCAGGATCGGGCTCTTGGGGAAGAAGCTCGATGCGGCGGGCTATTTCTGCCTTACCCTTGGTATGGCGTTCGGTACACTCACGATGAGCGAAAGAGAGAAAGCCCTGCGTAGGCTGACCACAGTAACGGCACTTAGGCATCACCGACCCTCCAGGAATAGTTCTATCCTCCCACTCCGACCGCACCGACTTGTGATTAATAACCTGCTTCTAATCCTTACTGCATTGGCCTCTACATGCCAAGCAATTGATTTTCAGGCCATGACCGAGACACCGCCTTGTTTACACGGGCTCACACTCTGGCTCGGCCAAGCCCTCTGCAGCAGCGCGCTCGAGGTTGAGCTTCAGGAGGCGCTCGAGGATCTGCTCGTCGCTCAGGGGCCACTCCCAGCCGTAGGCGGCGGCTACGGCCTGGTCGAGCTGCTCGTGAGCATCCAGCAGCGCGTGGACGGGGTCGGCGGCGTCAGGGGACAGGCGTAGCCCCTCGAGTGCGTTGTAGAGCTGGGTGAGCCCGAGGCCGGTTCGCTGCTGGAGGCGCTGGCGGACCTGCTCCAAGTGCCGCGCCGCCCGGGCAACGGCCTCGCGCCGGGACTCGTCGGGGCGGGGGAAGGGGAAGGTCTCAAAGCAGTCGCTAGGGAAGTAGCGGGGGCGGTCCTCCAGCGTCCCCCCTACCGCCAGCGCCCAGCGAACGTGGGGTGCACTGTTGAGCACGCCGAAGCTGAAGTCGTCGTCGAAGGCCAGTACCACCAGCAGGCTCGAGGGGAGAGCCGCCTTGTCCAGCCACAGGAACAGCCGGTGCTTGGCGGTCTGGGGGGTGACGATGTAGCGGGCTAGCGGCTCCAGGGCCGCGCGCATCTCCGGCCGCGGCCGGTCGTGCAGCCACCACCGGGCCCGCTTGCCCCGGTCCCTGTTCCTCTCCCGGACCGGCCGGACCCTCTGCTCGACATAGGCGAAGGGCTGGCGGTAGCGGGCGGCCTCCTCCAGGCTCATCCGCTGGAAGTCCACAATCCATCGGCCCGAGGGGCGGTCCAGCAGGTCGTCGCCGTTGATGTAGGGCCGCAACACGTCCCGGTTGCTCACCCCCGAGGGGTTGGGCAGGTCGAGCCAGGCCTCGGCGACGTCAGCAGGGACGTCGAAGGGCCCGGCGGGCTTGACCCCCTCGAAGGATCTGCCCGCGTTCTCCCGGAGGGGCCGGGCCCGGGTCAGGTCGGGCCCGCCGGTGAGGTCGGCGTGGATGCGGGCCACGGCGCGGGCCACGACCTGCCGGGCGGCAGGGTCGTCCTCGGCGCCCGCGAAGTGGCAGAGTGTGCGGGAAGCCTCAATACCGCCGTCGAAGCAGACGATACTCACCCGCACCGCCGCGCCGTCCTGGATCCAGGGGCGGTCGGGCCAGGCCAGGAAGATACCCCCGGTTCGGAGGACGCGCTCGAGAACTGGCCGGTTGACCTTTTGGCGGACGGAGTTGGTGGCAATCAGGCCGGCCCGCCTGGCCCTTCCCGCCTCGATCTGCGCCCGGGCCTTCTCGAAGAAGTAGCACACCAGGTCTGCCCCACCCGGCACTCGGCCCTGGTAGGCCCGGCGCAGCGCCTCGGTGTAGGCCTCGCCCAGCTCGTCGCGCATCCTCGAGCTGCCCAGAAAGGGTGGATTGCCCACGATGTAGTCGGCCTCGGGCCACCCGGCCTCGCTGCCGTCAGGGTCTAGCAGGGCGTCGCGGAGCTGGATGGTGTTGAGCTTGCGCAAGACGGGGTTGTCGTGGTTGCTCTCGCCGTTGGCCCGCTTCCACTGGAGGTAGCCGATCCACACCACCATGCTGGCCAGCTCGTAGGCGAAGGGGTTGACCTCGAGGCCGTAAAACTGCTCCGGACTGACGAATTGCCGCAGGGGAGGCTCTCCGATCTCAGCGGCGAAGTTGAGCACGTCGCGCTGCAGGTCCAGCAGGCCCTGCATGGTGACGTAGAGGAAGTTGCCCGAGCCGCAAGCGGGGTCGAGGACCCTAAGGGTCTGCAGCTTGCGGAGGAAGGGGTCGATCCGCCCGGCGACGAACTCCCCGGAGCGCTTGGACCTGCGGGGCTGGGTCTTCCGGCCCCACCCGAGCGTCCCATCGAAATGGTGACGGCCGTCCATGCGCGGGGGGCCCGCGAGGTACTCCTCGATCTCGGCGCGGATGCGGCGCCACTCCTCACGTAAGGGCACCAGGACCACCGGCTCGACCACGTCGAGGATGTCCTCGCGGCTGGTGTAGTGCGCCCCTAGTTGCCCGCGCTTGTTGGGATCCAGGCTGCGCTCAAAGAGGGTGCCGAAGATGTGAGGCTCGACGTCGGCCCAGTCCAGGACGGAGGCCTCATGCAGCGCGGCGATCTCGGCGGGCTCGAGGGGGAGGGCTTCCGCACCGTCGAAGAGCCCGCCGTTGAAGTGGCGGATCTCCTCGACGCCGAAGTCACCCCCGGTGCTCATGGCCGCGAAGAGGGCGGAGAGGGCGCGCTGCAGCCGCAGGGGGTCAGCTCTGCCCCGCTCGAGCAGGGTGGTCATGATCCCTTTAGGCAGCAAGCCCACGTCCTCCGCGAAGAGGGAGAACACCAGCTGCATCATGAAGTGGGCCACCCGAGCCGGGTCGTGGCCTCGGCTAACCAGGGCGCGGGCGATGGCTCCTACCCGCTCGGTGGCCTCCTCGGTAACTTGGCGGCGCTGGTGCTTGGGGTTGAGTTGCTCAGGGTCGGTGAAGGCAAGCCGCAAGATCTTCTGGTTGGCGGGATCGCGCAGCTCCTCGAGGCCGAAGGCGTGGACTTTGGGGTTGGTGCCGGTGAAGTTGGTGTGGACCTCGAAGCGCAGCAGGTCGCTGACGATGAGCAGCGGGGGGTTCCCCAGGTCGTCGCGGTAGAGCGTGAGCTGCTCGTAGGCCCGGTGCAGGTTGGAGCCGGCGCGCTTGTACTCCCAGGCGAAGTGGCCACGCTTCCACACGTCGGCGAAGCCCTGGCCCCCGCCCACCTTGCGCACCGCCTTCTCAAAGGTGTAGTCGGGGCCGCGGGGCTCCTCCAACCCCAGGGCCCGGCACAGCCCGATGAAGTGGCTCTGGGCACTGGCTCGCTCGGTGGCGCTCTCGTCGTGGGCGTGGGCACTCCAGTAGGCGATGAACTCCTCGAGGGTCATAGGTCCTTCAGAATCATATCGTTCTATGTGAGAAACCCCCTTGCATTTGCCAAAATGCACTATGGTGCCATGTTGATTAGAGCACCCAACTATGCACCGCTTTGGGGGTGACAAGGCCGTTCGGGACGCAGTTTCCCTAAAAGTCGGGTGGGTTTGGAATTGCTTGTCTGGGGGCGCATAAGTGGCAATAAGTGGGGGCTTGGGGATTAGCTTGAACTAGCCAGCCTGGCCTCATCATAGGCCGCCCTAATCTCCTCATCGCTCGGGCGGCCTTCGAATTCAGCGTGGGTGTAAGCTCGAGCCAGTACGACGGTATGCGTCTGGGGGTTATAGAAGTAGAGAACCCGGAATTTACGGTCGGTCCAATTCATGCCGGGAATATCAAAGCGGATTTTACGCAACTGCCATTCTTTGAGATCCATACCTCTAGGCAAGGGCTCCATGGGATGGGCAAAGGGGTCATTCAACAAAGCCTCCACAACTCGAACCAGCCGCTCCTCGAATTTCTCTCGGGCCCTAGCCCAGCGGCGATCACCTAGATGTTCGGTTTTGATCCTTTCGAGGGTCTCCTCGAAGCGCTTAGTGATGCAGAGCCTTGCCGGTTTTGACCAACTCACGGAACTCCTCCAAGCTCATCTCGCGTCCTGGATCTCGTCCGCCCACAACGTCGTCAATGGCATCGGCAACGGCAGCTTGGTAGGAGCTATTCTCACGCTCGACCTGGCAAAGAATCGCTTCCTGTGCCTCGAGCAGAGCGTTTCCGAATTTGAGCAACGCCGGGATCTCGCCCTTGATCACAGCTTTGATTAGGAACGAGATTACTCTAGGCATTTGCCAAGGGTTAGGGCGCAGATAACTCTGGTTAAGGGAATAACCGAAGTCCTTAAGAATGATCTTGGCTTCCGCAGGAATTTGGCCCCACCCGGTTTCGACCTGGCGGGCGAGACGCTGTAAGTTCCGGGCTTGCTCGAGCAGCTCGCTCACCTGGGGCGTATGGTGCTTAAGCAACTCCACTGTCCTGACCGAGGTCAGTTCTTCGAGGTTGGCAACAGACGCACCCATAACACTCACTCCCATCGGATGATACATTCTACATATATAACCTGAATGAACTGTGCGTAAACGAACGCCTGCCGTTACGTGATCCGTTACATCATGAGAAAACTTCAGCTATCGCTCTAACACCTGAATTGAATGACATTGTGGTCATCTGGCTACCAGAGCGCGGGAAAGACGGCCTGGGAGTCCTTAAAGTCTGGAACCCCGAGGCCGACCATGTGATCCTGAAAAGTTGGAATCCAAAGGTAAAGCCGATCGTCATCGACAAGGCAGAACCGTTCGAGGTCCAAGGGGTGGTGGTTGACGTACGCTACAGCCCACGCCAGCTCAAGCGCATTGTGCATGAGCTGTAATCAAAGTATTAATGTGTCACTCATGAGGATTGACCTCGGGTTGTGGATGATAACAACCGTGGGCAAACCGTTTTTAGCCGAGGATGCCGAAGTGATCGGGCTATTGAGCTAGTGTACTGGGTGGTGCCGGCGGGTCGGCCGGTGTAACGGGGGTTGGCTATGAAAAATCCTATGGGAATTGCCATCAAGTCAGTGATACGGAATCAATCCTTGCACTCAACCTAATGCTGATAACGCTGATAATGCTGATATGGGGGGATAACTATGAAACAATTGATATTCCTAGTGGTTTTCCTTTGTATTAGCCTAGCCTTTACTGCCTGTGCCCGGGTCAATTCCCCTGCCCTAGGGTTCAACCTCCCGTCTGCGTTTACCCGCATCCAGCCTGAGGATGAGCAAATCGTATCCATGCTTTTTGAAGCCGGCGGCAGCACTTACCGACAGAATTGCAAGGGCGGGCTTGAGGTTTGGCGCGGGGAGCTGATCGGGGGAACCCTTGAGCATTTCCGGGAAGAACTGGTGAAAAACGGGTACTCAGTCGAGCTCAGTCAATCAGACAAAGACCTGTTCACGTCGATCTTCAGCACAAAACCAGGCCGCGCTGTACTGGTGCAAGCGTACCCCAAAACGCTCAGCACCGTTTACGTAATCTGCGGCTACGCAGCACGGTGAGGTGTCTCATGCCTGAAACCCCTGAGGAAATGCGCAAGCGGATCGAGGAAGAGGAGCGAATCCGGCTCGAGACCCGCCAACGGCTCACGGAAGGGCCAGCCGAAAAGGCCTTCTTGACCAACGTGGGCCTCGTGGGCCTGGTTTTCGGCGGCTGCATGATCGGCGTGGGGCTGTTCACGGCTGATTGGGTGTGGTGGGGCGGAGCGCTCATGGCAGGGATCGGATTAGCCCTGATGGTGGCCGCCAAAGTAGCGCGATAGATAGCAACGCCTAGAGTCAGCACCAGACGCTCCTCTCATCCCGCTACGGGGATGTGGCGACCGGCGTGGTAAAACAAAACCTGCTAATCTGATAGCGAATGTCGGAGTTACCTTTGCAGCTTGCTGTGCTCGAGCTTCGGTTCCCTGGAGATCCCGAGGTGGAAGTGGCTCGAGGGCGCTTCTACCAGAAGATACGCTCGGAGTTTCCCGAGGTCTACGTGCCAACTTTGGAACCTAACCAGGCCCCGGCACTCCAAGCTTATCAATTTGCTACCCCTAATCGTACTAGAACAGTTAATGTCGCCTTGAATTCCTTTGCTTACGTTGTCCAAGGAAGCGAATACAAGAGCTTTGAAGTATTCATCAAATCTTTTCGGCACTACTTTAACTTCTTCACGTCCGAGTATGGTTCCCTCCCAGGACTTACCCGTATCGGCCTGCGATATATAAACTTTTTACCTCTCGAGCGCAACGCGGCGGGCATGATTTTGTATAGCCCCCTAAATCTTCCCCAGCTATCCGATAGCCCCAGGCGTAACGTGGGTGTTCTGAGCGAAAGCTTGGAGGGCCGCGGTCTGCTCAGAGTGTATATCAGCAGCACTGGCGCTGATCCGAGGATGGATAAGGTGGGCGCGGAACTACCCAGAGATAAGGTAATCCTGGACTTCGATTACAGCTTTGAGGGGACTGTGTACTATCCTATCCCGCTGAGCGACCTAGACGAATACACTCAGGAAGCCCATGATGTGACCAAAGGTTTTTTTCGTAAGCTGATAGCCCCTGAATATCTAAAAGAGGTAGGTGTACAATGAGCACTCTTCTAATCCCCATATCTCCATTTGACGGTGAGCGGCGGTTGAGGCAGGCTTATCAACCTTCAACTCCGCAGAGGCTTGGTGCATCTGCTTCGGCCACAATTCCGTCAGATTGGGCGTGGGTAGACGTTGCCCAGCGAAAGGTGCGGGAAATCCTCGGGCCTAAGAGGACCCTTCTCCAGGGGGTTTACGCGCATGCCAACACCCCTCGTGAATTGCATCTGTACGTAATGGACAAAGTAGAGGAGTACGATCGCGACCTCTCTACCGCCCTGAGCAAGCTTGAGGTAGTCCTCACCCAAGCCCTGCACGGGAGTTTTGATGATGTGCAAGTTCATTCAGTACCATTCGCGGGTTTAGAGGAAGTCGAGGTGCGTCATTTGCGCAGTGGGATAAACTTGCTCTAGTTTATGCCGAAAGCGCAACAGCACACCGCACAGGCTAAGTCCAACGAACTGTTGGCTCAAAAAATGTGCGATGGTGACAGCCACTATGATTGGGCGGTCACTATTTCGTTTTATGCCGCCCTGCATTACTTCGAGGCTTTTTTGGTCCAAAAAGGCATTAATGTTTTGCAGGAGGCTGAGGTAAACGGAAAGGGGGCACATAATGTCCGACGGAAGAAAGCCAAGCAATTGCTTCCCGAAGACGAGGCAGAAAAATATATTTGGCTCCAACAGCAAAGCGAGCGAGCACGCTATTTTGCCTCAGGCAACCAAGCTCTACCGGATATCCCAGCTCGCTATTTCTCCCAGGGAATAGCCCAGGAAGCTTTTGTAAAGCTTCAAACCTTTCGGAATTATTTGGTGGGTCAGATTTAGCCTATGCCCCGCCGTAACCTCGGCTCCATCCGCTACCGCAAAAAACAAGGCCTCTTCGAGGTCCGCGTCACCGTGGGCTACCACGAGGGCAAACAGGTCACCAAGAGCCGCTACGTGCCGGGCCCCGGCACCCCCGAGCGGCGCAAGGAGGCCGAGCGGGTGCTGGCCCGGATGATGCTCGAGCACGGCCTGGCCTCCCCCGACGCCGCCAGGCCGCCCACCCTGGCCACCTGGATCGAGGACTACATCGAAAGCCGCAGCGAGCTGCGGGACAACTCCATCAGCCGCATGGAGGGCCACCTCAAGCACATCCAGCCGGTACTGGGCCACCTTCCCCTGACCGAGATCACGGTACAGCGCCTCGAGGCCTTCTACCGCCACCTGGTAGCGCCTAAACCCAAAGGGAAGGGCCTGGCCAAGGCGACCCTGACCAAGATCCACCAGCTCATCAACGCCGCCCTGCGGCGGGCGGTGCGCTACGGGTACATCCCCGCCAACCCCGCCGACCTGGTGGAGCTGCCCCGCCTGCCCGAGGTCGAGGCCGGCAAGGCCCTGCCGCCCGAACACCAGGGCCGCCTGCTCGAGGCAGCCCAAAGCCATAGGCTTTATGCCCTGCTCTACCTGACCCTGGCCCTGGGCCTGCGCCGCGGCGAGGCCCTGGGGCTGCGCTGGGAGGACCTCGAGGTAGGAAAGAACGGCGGCCTGCTGCGGATCCGCCGGGCCTACGTGCCCCGCCACAAGAAGGGCGAGAAACCCCAGATCGGGCCCACCAAGACCTCCGGCTCCGACCGCACCCTGCCGCTAAATGCCGAGATCGTGGCGGTGCTCGAACGCCACCGCGGGCAGATGCGGGCCGAGGGGCGGGACGTGCTCGGCGGGTGGATGTTCCCCAGCGCCGACGGTACCCCGCTCGACCCGCGCAACTTCAACCGCCTGTACGAATCTTGGCAGATCAAGGCTGGCCTTTACGAGGTGGTGGAAACCACCGACCGGGAGGGCAGGACGAGAAAGAAGAAGGTGGGGATCTACCGGCTACATGACCTGCGGGTCACCAGCGAAACCGAGATGATCCGAGCCACGGGCAATCCCAAGCTGGCGGCCACCTTCCACGGCCAGCGCAGCGTGACCACCGCGGTGCGCTTCTACAACAAGGTGGCCCTGGCCGACCTCGAGGCCGCCATCCAGGCGCGCCGTCTGCCCCAGGCCCATGAGCCCGAGGAGGGCACGGCCGAGACCGCCGGTTGATGATTATGGGTATATGGGTACTTTATGGGTAAACCCCCGGCGCGAACCGGGGGTTTTCGTTGGTGGGCGCTGAGGGACTCGAACCCCCGACCCCATCCTTGTAAGGGATATGCTCTACCAGCTGAGCTAAGCGCCCATAAGCCCGGCCTCGAGGCCGGGCTTATGCTTTTGGTGACCCCAAGGGGATTCGAACCCCTGTTACCGCCGTGAGAGGGCGGCGTCCTAGGCCACTAGACGATGGGGCCGTTTGGCGTGGTGGGCGGGGGTCGAACCCGCAAGACATAACGTTAGCACATGACCGGCGATTCGTAAACACCCCGGGGCTTTGCGCTCGGTGGGTTCATGTGATAGACTTCTTGGGCTGCCGGTTTAACACCGGGTTCGGAGGATTTGCAATGAAGCGCACCTGGCAACCCAACAAGCGCAAGCGCGCCAAGACCCACGGCTTCCGCGTGCGCATGAAGACCAAGAACGGCCGCAAGGTGATCGCCCGCCGCCGGGCCAAGGGCCGTGCCCGCCTTTCCGTCTCCGGCTAGGGCGTGAGCACTTTCTGACCCTCCCGCGCCCCTCGGGCCAGCGGGAGGTTGTCTTTTATGGACCCCCTCAAGCCCCGCCGCCGTGTCCCCCGCCCTGAGCCGGCCCGCTCGGAGGGCGAGGTGTTGCCGCTCGAGGCCCCGCCCGAGCCGGCGCCCCAGCCCCGCCTCGAGGCCGGGCCACGGCTGGAGTCCCTGAAGGGCGAGTGGGCTTTCGCCCGCCTCAAGAAGGGCCGGGCTGCCCGCGGGCGCTTCGTCGCGGTGCGCTGGCTGCCCAGCCGTGCCGGCCCCACCCGGGCCGGGCTGGTGGTATCGAAGAAGGTGGGCAAGGCGGTGGTGCGCAACAAGATCCGCCGCCGCCTGCGCGAGATCCTGCGCCGGATGCTGCTGCCCCCCTGCGACTTGATGGTGGTGGCCCAACCCGAGGCCGCCGCGGCCTCCTACGCCGAGCTACACCGCGACCTGGCTTTCACCTTGAAGAAATCCGGGCTGATACAATGACGCGCGTGCGGGTCAACGGCCCCCTCCCCCCGCTCGAGCCCCTCGAGCAGGCCGGGGCGAGGGCGGCCGAACACCGCGAAACGGAGCTGGAGTGAAGTCCCTGCTGATCGGTCTGGTGCGGTTTTACCGGCGCTTCATCTCGCCCTTGAAGCCGCCGACCTGCCGTTTTTACCCGAGCTGTAGCTGCTATGCCCTGGAGGCCCTCGAGCGCCACGGGGCCTTCTGGGGGAGCTACCTCGCGGCCCGGCGGCTGCTGAAGTGCCACCCGCTGCACCCCGGCGGCCTCGACCCCGTGCCGCAGCATCGCCCCCGCTTCAACGTCTGGCCCACCCCAACGGAGGAACGATGAACCACAGTAGCCGCCCCAGGCTGGCCAAGCTGGCCCTGGGACTGACCCTAGGTCTGCTCTTCACCCTCACCCCCGCCCTGGCCCTCAAGGCCGAGTGGCGCGATGCCGACGTCAACGGCGACAGCAAACCGGAGAAGGTCGCCGTCACCAACCTCGCCGACGTCGCCCTCAACACCCAGGGCCAGATCGTCGGCTGGTACCCCAAGCAGGTGCGCGGCACCGACTTCAAGGGCAATTACAACGGCAAACTCAACCTGGTGCGCCCGGGCGTGCCCCTGCCGGGCACCCTCTCCGGCTTCACCAGCCCGCAGGCCGAGTTCAGCCAAGCGCCCAACGGCAACAAGGGCGGCAAGCTCACCGCGACCTTCACCCAGGGCGACGCCAGGCTCACCTACGTCATCGACCCGCTGTTCCTCTCCCTCGAGGTCGGCGTGGAGTCGGGCAGCCCCAGGGTGCTGAGCTGGAGCGGCATCGGCGGCAGTGACCGCCCCATCACCAAGTGGCTCACCCCCGGCAACACCCAGCCCACCGAGAACGGCAGCGGCAAGCCCGTGTACGTGGCCTGGCAGCACTCCGCTACCAAGGGCTACGCCATGGTCGTGCAGCCCGTCCAGGGCTTCGACCAGGCCAAGCTGACCCGCACCTCCAGCGGGGATGCGGCCACCCTCGAGGTCAGCGTCCCCGCCGGCCAGCCCACCTCCTTCCGGGCCTACGGCGGCTTCAACGAGATGGTGCGGCTGCACGTGGAGCGCTACCTCGAGCTGCCCGGCCTCTTCAACCCCGACATCTGGGGCCGCCTCTCGCTCGCCCTGCTGTGGGTGATGGAGCAGGGCCACCGCTGGACCGGGAGCTGGTTCTTCGGCATCGTCCTCCTCACCCTGATCGTGCGCCTGCTTTTGTGGCCGCTGATGCACCAGCAGTACAAGAGCATGGCCGAGATGAACAAGATCCAGCCGCTGATCCAGGAGATCAACAAGAAGTTCAAGGACAACCCGGAGAAGCGCACCGAGGCCACCATGAAGCTGTACCAGGAGCACAAGATCAACCCCTTCGCGGGGTGCTTGCCCCTGTTCCTGCAGCTTCCCGTGCTGTTCGTGCTGTGGAAGGTCATCGCCAACTACGAGTTCGGCCAGGGCGTGCTCTGGATCCCCGACCTCGCCCTGCCGGACCCCTTCTACATCCTGCCCATCCTCTACATCCTCACCACCCTCGCCTCGACCTACCTCTCGGCGGCCGGCAACCCCGACGCGCTGCGCCAGGGCATGATCATGAACCTGGTGTTCGTGTTCTTCATCTTCAGCTTCCCCTCGGGCGTCTCGATCTACTGGATCCTCTCGATGGTCATCACCCTCGCCCAGCAGTGGCTGATCAAGCGCAGCCTGGGCGACCTCAAGCCCGCCACCGCCAACGCGAAGTCCAAGTAGCCGCCACGACGACAGAGCGCCCGGGAACCCCGGGCGCTCCTTCTTTCGAGGAACCCTCAGTCGGCCGCGACGGCCAGCACGGGCTCTTCGGTGACCAGGCCCACGTGGGCCCCCAGGCTGCGCAGGCGCTCGGGGAGCTGTTCGTAGCCGCGCTCGAGGTACTGCATCCCCTCGATGCGGCTCTCGCCCTCGGCGGCCAACGCCGCGATCACCAGGCCGCCCCCGGCGCGGATGTCGGTGGCCTTGACCGTGGCCCCGTGCAGCTTCTTGCCGTTGACGGAGAGCACCCGGTCCTTGAGGGTCAGGTCGGCGCCCATGCGCAGCAGCTCGGGGACGTTGGTGAAGCGGTCGGGGTAGATGCGGTCGGAGACCAAGGCGTTGCCCTGGGCCGCGGCCAGGTAGCCCACCGCCAGGGGCTGCATGTCGGTGACGAAGCCGGGGTACTCGCGGGCTTCGATGTTGAAGGGCTTGGGGTCGGGGGTGGCCTCGAGGCGGATCCAGTCGGGGCCGACCTCGATGCGGTGCCCGGCCTGGGCCAGCTTGTCGAGCAGCGCGTCGAGGTGGAGCGGCTCGACGTCGGTGAGGGTGATGCTACCCCGGGTAGCGGCGGCGGCCAGCAGGAAGGTGGCGGCCTCGATGCGGTCGGGGATGACCCGGTAGGTCACGCCGCCCAGGCGCGGCGCCCCCTTGACCTGGAGGATGCTGCTGCCGACGCCGCGGATGTCGGCGCCCATGGCGTTGAGGAAGTAGCAGAGGTCTTCGATCTCGGGCTCTTGGGCGGTGAGGATCAGGGTGGCTTCGCCGCCGAGGGCGGTCGCCAGCAGGGCCTGTTCGGTCCCGCCGAGGGTGGGCATGTCGAAGACCACCCGCCCGCTGAGGGGGCGCCCGCGCCGGGCGGTGAAGTAGCCCGAGTCCTCGCTGACCTCAGCACCCAGGGCGCGCAGGGCCTTGAGGTGCTGGTCCACCGGGCGCGGGCCGAAGGCGCAGCCGCCGGGCAGGGGCACGGTGCCCTCGCCCGCGCGGGCGACCAGGGCGCCCAGCAGGTTGAAGCTGGCCCGCATCTTGTTGACGAGCTCGTAGGGCGCGACCGTGTTGGTGATTTCAGGGGTGTGGAGGTGCAGGGTGCGACCCTCCCAGGCGTAGCGGGTGCCCAGGTGGGACAGCAGCTCGAGCATCACGTCCACGTCCCGCAGGCGCGGGACCTCCAGCAGCGTTACAGGGTCGGCGGTCAGGAGGCTGGCCGCCATGAGCTTGAGCGCCGAGTTCTTGGCGGGATATACCCTGAGCTCGCCGCTCAGCGGCGTTCCGCCCCGCACCCACATAGCCTGTTCCATACGTATCGATCACCCTATTCCTAAGGCCCTATGTATTCAGCATCTTACACATGATGCTCAACTTGAGTGTATGTAGTGCTTTTTGCGTTGTCAAGCATTGGTGCACTGTGCTAAACTGCCGCTTAATGAGTTAAGCACCCATGAAGCCCCTCGGAGCAACTTCATGACGATGCAGTAGCTTGGTCGTTGACGGGTGCAGGCTCGGAGGCCGTGCAGGGTGCAGGCGGGAGCACAATGGCGAAGAAAGAGAAAAAAAGGCTCCAGGTGGTCATCAGCGACGAGCAGGACGCGTTGCTGACCAAGGCCGCCTACGAGCTCTCCAACCCCGAGCGCCTGGTCTCCAAGTCGGAGGTGGTCCGCCTGGCGATCCAGAAGATCGCGCAGGACCTCGAGGAGGGCAAGGCCAGCCTCGAGGACCTGCTCAAGAACCTCGAGCCCGAGGAAGAGGAAAGCTAGGGGGCGTACGACGTAAGACGCAAGACGCACGTCCTACGTTGTACGCCGTACGCCTTGGCTTTTGGCCCTAGACCCTAGACCCTCGACAAACCACCAGCCACACGCCACGAGCTGACGGCTGACCGCTGACGGCTTAGTGCTGACCACCCACAGCGCTACAGATGCTGCCGCCACCACTCCAGGTAGGCCTCGAGGCGGGCTACGCGCCGGTCGGGGCGGCCGGAGCGGGAGAGCTCGTGGCCCTCCTCGGGCACCCGGAAGAAGCGGGTGGGGACGCCCCGGTGCAGCAGGGCGGTGTACCAGGTCTCGCCCTGGTCGATGGGGCAGCGGTGGTCCTGCTCGGAGTGGACCACTAAGGTGGGGGCCTTGACCTGGTGCACCAGGCTCAGCGGGCTCTTGGCCCACAGCACCTCGGGCCGGTCCCACACGCTGGCGCCGAGCTGGAGATGCACGAAGCGCGGGCCGATGTCGGAGGCGCCGAAGAAGCTGGTCCAGTTGCAGATGCTGCGGTCGGTGACGGCGGCCTTGAAGCGCTCGGGCACGCGGGCGGTGAGCCAGTTGGTCATGTAGCCGCCGTAGCTGCCCCCGGCCACGCCCACGCGCGCGCGGTCGAGCTGGGGGAAGCGCTCGAGCACGGCGTCGAGGAAGCCCAGCAGGTCGGCCTCGTCGATCTCGCCCCACCGGTAGCCCAGGTCGGCGAAGGCCTCGCCGTAGCTGCTCGAGCCGCGCGGGTTGCAGTAGGCCACGGCAAAGCCCGCCTCGCGGAAGAGGTGGTGCGCCAGCATGGGGGCGCTGCCGAAGGCGGTGTGGGGGCCGCCGTGGATGTAGAGGATCAGCGGGTGGGGGCCCTCGCCCTCCGGCAGGAGCACCCATCCGGGCACCGTGTGGCCTTCGGGGGCGCGGTAGGCCACGGGTGCGGGCTCGCAGAGGGCCAGCGCCGCCTCGGCGTTGGGGTCGAAGAGGGTCTCGCCGGGGCGCCCGAGCCGGGCGGGCTGGGTGGCGGTCTCGGTGAGGACGTAGAGGTCGCGGCCGCACAGGGCGAAGGCCAGCACGCTCTCCCCGATGCCGTGCACCTTGCCCACCTCGCCCTCGAGCGAGACCTTGCGCAGGCGGGCGTGGCCCTCCTTGGTCTCGACGAGGTACACCAGCCCGTCGGGGCCGAACTTGGGGGTCTGGGCGTAGGCGCCGTAGCGGCAGTCGGAGTTGATGGTGTTGGTGAAGTTGCCCTGCGCCAGCACCCTGGGCTCACCCCCGAAGGGCCGGTAGGTCAGGCGGGCGTCGGTGGCGGAGCCCCGCTCGTAGGCGTGGGCGAGGTAGACTAGGCCCGAGCCGTCGGGGGCGGGCTCGAGGCCGCTGACCGGCCCCTCCCCGCCGAAGAGCTCGCGCACGCGGCCCTGGAGGTCGAGCGCGTAGACCCGCTGCTTGCCCTCCAGGCGCTCGGGCAGGCTGCCGTAGGACACGAGGTAGAGCTGCTGGCCGTCGGGGCTCCAGGCCATCTCGGTGACCTCCAGCGCGGGCTGGTGCAGTTGGCGTAACTGCCCCTGCTCCCACAGCCACACCGCCGCCGGGGTGTCTTGCAGCAGGCCCCGCTGCTCGAACTTGAAGGGCCACGACGCGAAGCTCTGGGGCTGGTCGGGCTTGGGGGCCTCGCGGTCACCCGGGCTCAAGAGGGCGATCCTCGAGCCGTCCGGGCTCACCTTGTAGCCGTTCACGCCCCCCTTGAAGCGGGTGAGCTGCTCGGCCTCTCCCCCGCCCACCGGCATCCGGAAGAGCTGGTTGGCCTTGTCCACCTTGCGGGTGAAGTAGTAGTGCTCCCCCCTCCACTGGGGGTTGCGGGCCTCGCCCTGGGTCAGCAGCCTGAGCCCGCCGTCCCACAGCGCCAGCCGCGGCCGGTACCTGGGCGGCTCCTTGTCCCCTTCGGGGCGCTCGACGTCGGTTAGGACGAACAGCGGCTTGTTGCCGGGGCCTTCGGTGAGGTTGGAAATGAAGCGCAGTCGGTAGAGGATTTCGGGTTGCACGCTACCAATCTAAGGCAAGGCGCCGAGTGGTGTACGCCGGTGGCCGGGCGCCGGGCGTGGGTCGTACGTCGTGCGTCGTACGTCGTACGCAAAGCGCAAAACGCCAAACGCAAGACGCAAAACGCACGTCCTACGTCCTACGTCGTACGTCGTACGCAGGACGCCTTGTTCCCTCCTTAGCAAGGGGGGCTGGGGGGGATAAACCCTCCCCGCCCCCCTTGCTAAGG
>NZ_QXDL01000049.1:0-21196 GCF_003574345.1 Calidithermus terrae | reverse complement strand
GCCTTACGCCCAGCTTCTGGAGGCCCTGCGGGCGCACTTCGCCGGCCTGGGGCTCAGCGCCGAGCACGCCGCCGCCGTCGCGGAGGTGGTGCTGGAGGCCGAGGCGGAGGGCAACGCCGGGCACGGGTTGAGCCGGGTGGCGCAGTACACCCAGCAGCTCCGGGCCGGGGGGCTCAACGCGCGGCCCGTGCTGCGGCTCGAGCGCACCCGCCCTTCCGTCGCGGTGCTCCACGCCGACGGGGCGCCCGGCCCGGTGGCCGGGCTGCGGGCGGTGCGGGAACTGGCGGCGCTGGCCCGCGAGCAGGGGAGCGCGAGCGTGGCGGTGCGGGGCGCGGGCCACTGTGGGGTGCTGTCGGCCTACGCGGGGCGGCTGGCCCACGCCGGGCTGGTGGGGCTGGCCTTCGCCAACACCCCGCCCGCCATCGCCCCCGGCCCGGTCCTGGGCACCAACCCGCTGGCCCTGGGCGCGCCCGCCGCGCCCGAGCCGGTGGTCATCGACACCTCGGTCTCGGTGGCGGCGCGGGGCAAGATCATCAGCGCCGCCAAGAGGGGCGAGCCCATCCCCGAAGGCTGGGCCGTGGACCGCGAGGGCCACCCCACCACCGACGCCAAGGCCGCGCTCGAGGGCTCCCTGCTGCCCATCGGCGGCGGCAAGGGCTTCGCGCTGGCGGTGCTGGTGGAGGTGCTGGCCGGGGCGCTGGCGGGGGCGGTGCTCTCGCCCGAGCTGCCCCTGCCCTGGGGGCCGCCGGAGCAGGCGGCCAAGCCGGGGCTGTTGCTGGTGGCCTTCGACCCGGAGGCCTTCGGGCCGGGCTACGGCGAGCGGGTGGCGCGGATGGCGGGGGCGCTCGAGGCCGCCGGGGGGCGCATCCCCGGGGCCCGGCGGGCCGCGTCGCGGGCCAGGGCGCTGCGCGAGGGCCTCGAGGTCGGCGAGACGTTGCAGGCTGAACTGGGTACACTTGGGTTACAGCTACAAGGAGGGAAGGCATGAAGAAGCTGTTCTGGCTTTCACTGGCGGTGCTGGCGGCGTCCACGGCGGTGGCCCAGCAGAGCACCAAGCTGCGCATCTTCGTCGGCGGGCAGCAGCGCCCGGAGATCTGGCGCAAGATCCTCGACGTGTACGAGAAGCGCAACCCCGGCGTGCGGGTGGAGGTCGAGGTCGGCGGGGCCACCTCCGACCAGCAGCAGCAGTACCTCACCACCGTGCTCGCCTCGCGCGACCCCTCCATCGACGCCATCCTCATCGACGTCATCCGCCCGGCGCAGTACGCGGCGGCCAAGTGGTCGGACACCCTCGACAAGTACCTCCCCGCGGCCAGCCGGGCCAACCTCTTGAAGCAGTACCTGCCCGCCTACTCCAAGGCCAACGTCATCAACGGGCAGCTCGTCGCGCTGCCGAGCTTCGCCGACGCGCAGTTCCTCTACTACCGCAAGGACCTGCTCGAGAAGTACAACTTCAAGCCCCCGACCACCTGGGACGAGGCCATCAAGCAGGCCCAGACCATCCTGGCCGGGGAGCGCAACCCCAACCTCAATGGCATCGGCTTCATGGGCAACATCTCCGAGGGCACGGTGTGCAGCTTCCTGCTGCCCATCTGGGCCGCGGGCGGCGACGTGGACGACGACTCGGGCAAGCTCGTCCTCACCGAAGGCCAGGCCCGCAACTCCTTGCAGTTCTGGCTCGACCTGATGGACAAGCACAAGGTCTCCCCGCCCAACATGGCCGAGAAGGCCCAGGACACCATCCGCCAGGAGATGCAGCAGGGCCGCTGGGTCTTCGGCACCCTCTTCGCCTACGCCTGGAACAGGTTCCAGAACGACCCCGACACCCAGGTCAAGGGCAAGATCGGCGTGGTGCCGCTGCCGCGCTTCGAGGGCGGGCGCTCGGCGAGCTGCCTGGGCGGCTGGCAGTGGACCATCTCCGACTTCTCGAGGAACAAGGCGCAGGCCTACAAGCTCGTGCGCTACCTCACCAGCCCCGAGGCCTCCAAGATCCTCGCCATCGACGCCTCCAACCTGCCGGTCTTCCCCTCGCTCTACAAAGACCCCGACGTGCTCAAGGCCAACCCCTGGTTCGCCGACGCCTTGCCCGTCGTGCAGAACGCCCGCTCGCGCCCGGTGCACCCCCGCTACCCCGAGGTGGCCGACGTGATGCGCAAGGCCCTCAACGCGGTGCTCGCCCGCACCAAGACCCCCGACGCCGCGGCCAGAGAGGTCATCAGCGGCTTGCAGGCGATCTACGGGAAGTGAGTCGAGGGTCAAGGCTATGTCCTGCGCCGTACGTCCTGTGCCGGGTGCTTCTGGTCGAGGCGCATGGCGTACGGCGTATGACGTGCGACGGGAGCGACGATGACCCGACCCCAAGCCCGCTACCGCAGGAGCTTCGGCGACCTCAGCGAGCGCGCCCTGGCCTTCTGGCTGTTGGTCCCGGCGGGGCTGCTGCTGGGCTTCATCGCCTTGTACCCGGTGGTCCGGCTGGTCTACACCAGCTTTTTCCAGTACCAGCTCACCCTCGGCCCCGACGCGACCTTCAACGGGCTCGAGAACTACGCCGCCGCCCTGCGCGACGCCCGCTTCTGGAACGCGCTGAAGAACACCTCGCTCATCGTGCTGGTCACGGTGCCGGGGGCCTTGCTGGTGGGGCTGGGGCTGGCGCTGCTGGCCAACCTGCCCTTCCGGGTGAAGTGGCCGGTGCGGCTGGGGCTGCTCTTGCCCTGGGCGCTGCCGCTGGTCTTCGTGGGCCTGATCTTCCAGTGGTTCTTCGACAGCCAGTACGGGGTGGTCAACGACCTGCTGGCGCGGCTGGGCGGCGAGCGGCAGTTCTGGCTGTTCAAGCCCGACCTGGCCTTCTGGGCCATCTGCGGGACGATCGTCTGGAAGACGAGCTCCTTCGTGGCGCTGATCCTGCTGGCGGGCTTGCAGACCATCCCCAAGGAGCTCTACGAGGCCGCCGAGGTGGACGGGGCCAGCCCCTTCCAGCGCTTCTGGCGCGTGACCCTGCCGCTGCTGACCCCCGCCATCCTGGTGGCCCTGATCTTCCGCACCATCACCGCCTTCCAGACCTTCGACATCCCCTACGCCATGACCAAGGGCGGCCCCGGCAACGCCACCGAGACGCTCGCCATGTACGTGCGGGTCACCAGCATCGAAAACCTCAACTTCGGCTACGGCTCGGCGCTGGCGATGCTGCTGTTTTTAATCAGCATGGCGATCACCATGATCTACCTGCGCTACGTGAGGGGGGCGGATGAGTAGGCTGCGCCGTAGGGGTCGTACGTCGTACGTCGTACGCGAAAGAGGCAAGACGCAGGACGCAAGGCGCAAGGCGCCGGTGGGTTGGGCTGTGGGGCGTCGGGCGTTCAGCGTTCGGCGTTGGGCCATCAGCCACCGGCCATCCGCGGCCCGGAGGGCTTCATGAACCCCTTCAAGAACCTGCGCCTGTGGGTGTGGGTGGCCGCGGCCATCGTGGTGTTCAACGGCTTCTTCCCGGCGGTGTGGATCTTCTTCACCTCGCTGAAGCTCGAGGGCGAGCTCACGCGCATCCCCATCACCTACTGGCCCGACAACCCCACCTTCCAGAACTACCTCCAGGCCTTCCGCGAGCAGCCGCTGGGGCGCTACTTCTTCAACAGCGTGGTGGTGGCGGTGGGCTCGACCGTGCTGTGCGTGACCGTAGCGGCGCTGGCGGCCTACGCGCTGGCCCGGCTGCACGTGCCCCGGCGCAACCTCATCCTCTCGCTGCTGGTGGGGGTCTCGATGTTCCCGGTGGCCTCGCTGATGGTGCCGCTGTACCAGACCTTCAACGAGCTGGGCCTGCGCAACAACTACCTGGCCCTGATCCTGCCCCACGCGGCGCTCTCGCTGCCGGTGGCGACGCTCACGCTGGTGAGCTTCTTCGCCGGGATCCCGCGCGACCTCGAGTCCGCGGCGATGGTGGACGGCTCGAGCCGCCTGGGGGCCCTGTGGCGCATCGTGGTCCCGCTCTCGGCGCCGGGGGTGTTCACCGCCGCCATCCTGGCCTTCGTCAACAGTTGGGACGAGTTCCTGCTGGCCTCCACGCTGCTGCCGGCCAAGGCCATGCGCACGCTGCCGGTGGGCATCCAGCTCTACCAGGGCGAGTACGTCTTCCCCTGGCCGCTGATCTCGGCGGCGCTGGTGGTGGCGCTGGTGCCGGTGGCGCTGGTCATCGCCGTCTTCCAGGAGCGGGTGGTGGGCGGCCTGACGCAAGGGGGTGTCAAGGGATGACGCGAGGCGCAAGACGCAAGAGGCGAGACACGGGTCGTACGTCGTACGTCCTACGCCGTACGCAAGAAAGGGCGTGGCTCTGGACCCCTGAGGGGTTGTCCTGGGCGTTTGGCGTATAGCGTTTGGCAATTTTATGTTGCGCATCGGACTCGTTCCCATCGTGCGGCCCCTGTTCCGGGGGGCCCGGTTCGGCCTCGAGCGCGCCTCAGCTCAGGCCCTGCAAAGCCTCGGCGGCGAGCTGGGCTTCGAGCTGGCCTACGTATCCGGCCCCGTGGCCGACGCGGCGCAGGCGGAGGCGGCGGCGAGGGCGGCCTGGGCGGCGAACCTCGACCTGCTGCTCGTCGAGCACGTGACCTTCGCCACCGGGGACGTGTTCTTGCCGCTGCTCGAGCTCCCCCTGCCGGTGGGCCTGTGGGCGCTGCCGGAGGTGTGGGACACGGGGCCGTTGCCGCAGAACGCGGTCTGCGGGCTGAACCTGGGGGTTTCGCTGCTGGGAAAACCGGCCAAGTGGTTCTACGGCGCGCCCGAGGACAGTTGGTTCCGCGAGCGCCTGGGCCTGACCCTCGCCGCCCTGCGGGGCGTGAAGGCCCTGCGCCAGGGCCGGGTGCTGTGGCTGGGCGGCCCCGCGCCGGGCTTCTTCGCCTTCGACGCGCTGCCCGAGACGGGGATGCGGGTGGAGCGGGCGGGCCTCGAGGTGCTGTGGGAGGCCCTCGACCGCGTGCGGGAATCCGACGTGGACGCGCTGGCCGCGGCCTTCGACGAGCTGGCGGAGTACCCCGTGGAGGTGCTGCGGCCGGCCTTCCGGCTCGAGCTCGCCCTGGCCGAGGTGGCGCGGGGCTACGACGGGGTGGCATTGCGCGAGTGGCCCGAGATCCCCGACCGCGCCGGGGTGATGGCCTACTCGGCCATGGCCCGCCTGGCCGATGCGGGCCACACCTTCGCCCCCGAGGGCGACGTGCTGGGACTGGCCGGCCAACTGGCGCTGCAGGCCGTCTCCGGGAAGCCGGCCATCCTGCTCGACGTCTCGCACTTCGGGGCCAAGGGCCTGATGCTCTGGCACGGCGGTGAGGCGCCCAGGGCCTGGGCGGGGGGCCCCACCCGGCTCATCCCCCACTTCAACCGGGGCCTGCCCGCCGTGCGCGACATGCCGCTCAAGGCGGGGCCCATCAGCGGCCTGCGGCTGCTGCCGGGGCGGCGGGCGGTGGTGCACGGGGGCCATTTGAGCGGGGAGAAGGGTTACGACGGGGACTCGAGCTGGCTGGTGGCGGCGAGCTGGGCCGGCGAGCCCCTCGAGCCCCGCCAATTCCTGGCGAGCTGGCTCAACCACCGCCTCCCCCACCACCTGGCGGTGGGCATGGGCGAGCACCAGCCGGCGCTGATGGAGCTGTGTGCGTGGCTGGGCCTGGAGGTGCTCCCGGCCGACCCGGAGGAGAATAGGCTGGTATGGCGCGCGTGATCACCCTGGGCTGGGCCTGCCTGGACCAGCGCTTCTACCTCGAGCACTTCCCCCCCACCCACAGCCGCACCCCGGTGCGGGCCTTCCGCCAGGCCATCGGCGGGCCGGCCGCGGTGGCGGCCCAGGCCGTCGCGCGGCTCGGGGGCGACGCGCTGCTGCTCTCCCGCCGCGGCCCCGACGGGGCGGGGGAGAGCCTCGAGGCCGCCCTCCGCGCCGAGGGGGTGCGAAGCCGCTTCACCCTGGGCCGCGAGACCCCCGTCAGCGCGGTGCTGGTGGCCCCGGACGGCGAGCGCTACATCTTCCCCTACCGCCCCGACCTCCCCGCCGAGCCCGACTGGGACCCCGAGGCGGTGCTCGAGGGCGTGGGGGCCGTCCTGATCGACCACCGCTGGCTCCACGCCGAGCGGCGGCTGGCCGAGGCGGCCCGAGCGCGCGGCATCCCGGTGGTGCTCGACCTCGACCACGACCGCCCCGAGGCCTGGGAGCTGGTGCCGCGGGTGAGCCACGTGGTGGCCTCGGAGGAGCTGGCCCGGCAGCTGGGCGGGGTGGAGGCGCTGCTGGGGCGCATCCCCGGCTGGGCCGCCGTGACGCTGGGGGCCGAGGGCGTGCGCCACCGCGGGGGCCAGGTCCCCGCGTTCCGGGTCGAGGTCAGGGACTCGACGGGCGCAGGGGACGTCTACCACGGCGCCTTCGCCCTGGGCCTGGCCGAGGGGATGGGCGAGGAGGGGGCCCTGCGCTTCGCCGCGGCGGTCGCGGCGCTGCACGTGCGGGACGGGGAGCCCCCGCGCAGGGCAGAGGTCGAGGCGTTATTGGGGTAGATTGGCCGAGGTCACATGGGATACATCGCCGACTTACGCAAGCTGGTAGGTACGCGCCCGCTGATCGTGGCCGGGGCCGGGGTGGTCGTGCTGGATTCGCACGACCGCGTTCTTCTCGGTCACCGCACCGACAACGGCTTCTGGGGCCTCCCCGGCGGGGCGATGGAGCCGGGCGAGAGTTTCGAAGAGGCTGCCCGGCGCGAGGTTTTCGAGGAGACGGGTTTGACGGTGGGCGAGTTGGTGTTGCTCACCCTTTACTCCGGCGCGGAGCTGTTCTACGAGTACCCCCACGGCGACCAGATATACAACGTTGGGGCGATCTTCCTCACCCGCGAGGTGAGCGGCGAGCCCAAAGCCGACGCCGACGAAACCAGGGAACTCCGCTACTTCTCGATCCCCGAGCTGCCGATGAACAACGGCCCGGTCGAGCAATTTGTTTTCAACCTTTTGAAAGAAAAACACGCCAAAGGTGAACTATGAAAACCACCCCCGCCAAAGCCCGCGCCTTCGCCCGCATCTCGGACGGCTCGATGCGCTTCGGAACCCTGGCCATAGACCAGCGCCCGCCGCTGTTTCACGTCGTCGCCAAGGCCTTGGGCCGCGACCCCGAGGCGGTGGGGGCCGAGGTGAGCGAGCTGAAGGGCCTGCTGGCCGAGACCCTGGCCCGCAGCGTCACCGGCATCCTGATCGACCCCCACTACGCCTTCCCGGCCGCCATGCCCCTCATCCCCCGCGAGACCGGGCTGATGCTGACCCTCGAGCACCACCGCTTCGAGACCGTCGAGGGCGGCTGGCGCAAGAGCTCGGTCATTCCGGGCTGGAGCGTGGAGCAGGCGGTGCGGACGGGGGCCGACGGCCTGAAGCTTCTGGCCTGGCACCGCCCCGACGCGCCGCCCGAGGTGGTCGAGCACCAGCTCGAGTTCGTGCGAAGGGTGGGCGAGGAGTGCAAGAAGGCCGACCGCCTGTTCATCTTCGAGGTGCTGCCTTACCCCCTCCCCGGCGAGGACGAGGCCGCCTACAACGCCAAGCTGCGCGACCTCTCGCTCGAGATCGCCGACGCCTTCGCCGACCCCGGCTTCCACATCGACCTCTACAAGCTCGCCATCCCCGGCGCGGCCAGCCTGGTGCGGGAGTGGGGCGGCAGCGCCTACAGCCTGGATGACCTCGAGGCCGGCATGCGCGAGTACGGCAAGCTCCCGGCCCCCTGGCTGCTGCTGTCCGGCGGCCTCAACACCGACCAGTTCGTAGACGCCTTCGAGCGCGCCGCCAGCGCCGGGGCGCGGGGCTACCTGGCCGGGCGGGCCATCTGGCAGCACCCCCTGCGCCGCTACCCCGACCTCGCGGCCACCCGCGCGGCGCTGCTGGAGGAGGGCCGCGAAGCCCTCGACCGCCTCAACGACATCCTCATCACCATCCCGCCCCTGTACCCCGAGGTGGACTGGGTGCTGCCGGGCGTCGCGAGCTAGGGGTTCGCGGTTCCTCCGGCGGGGGCGGCTGGGCTGGCCCTGACCCCTCCGGACCGGCCCGCGCTGGCCTCGAGTACAATGGGCCTGGGAATTCCCTAGCCACCGACCTTCCCCAGCGCCGCCCGCCCGGCACGGGACGCAGGTGCCGCCCATGCGCGTTCTCGCCCGCAAGCCGAAGGCCCCCCAGCCCGCTCCGCCCGCAGGGCGCCTTTCCGCTGTGCAGCCTGGCGGCCCTGTCCCCGCCGCCGTGCACGAGGTGTTGTCGAGCCCTGGCGAGCCCCTCGAGCCCGCCACGCGCCGGCTGATGGAGCCGCGCTTCGGGCACGACTTCGGCAGGGTGCGCGTTCACGCCGACGCCCGCTCGGCCCGCTCCGCCGAGGCGGTGGAGGCGCGGGCCTACGCGGTGGGTTCGCACCTGGTCTTCGGGCCGGGGGAGTACGCCCCCCGCACCCCCTGGGGCCGGGCGCTGCTGGCCCACGAGCTGACCCACGTCGTGCAGCAGCGCGCGGCGGGGGCTCACGGGGCCTCGAGCCTCCGCCTGGGCGACCCCTCCCACCCCGCCGAGCGCGGGGCGGGCCACCTCGAGGCCCAGCCCGTGCTGCGCCGCGCGCCCAAGAAGGCCAAAACCTGGGCCGGGGAGTTCGTCGCCGACCCCTACGACGCCAACTACCGCGAGGTGGGGAGCGTGGTGGTGGGCTACGGCGCCGACATCGCCCTCACCTTCAAGGCCAACGCCTTGGTGGACGCCGAGAAGATCGCTTTCGTGCAGACCGCGCTCAGCCTGAAGGACGGCGTCCCTCACAACAAATACGACGACCCCAAGAAACGCGAGGTCGCCGAGAGCCGCACGATCCCGAAGGGCAAGCCGGGCGCCGGGGTCCACATTGACCAGACCCTCGAAAGCCCGACCCCGCTCTACGGCATGACCGGGGCCAAGGGGAGCGACCTCTCGAGCCCCGAGCCGGGGAAGTACACCGAGATCGGCTGGCATTACCTCGACCCCGGCCAGAAGCTGCAAAACCGCGACGCGGTGCTGAAGGACGAGCCCATGCTGACCTCGGGCGACGCTTACACCGCCGCCGAGGACGTGATGAAAAGCGAGTGGTCCCAGCGCTTCGAGAGCACCGCGCTGGCGATCGCGGGCAACCAGAAGGGCGTGTTCTACGGCTCGGTGGAGTGGGGCTGGGTCAAGGGCACCTCCGACCTCCAGCCGCGCCTGCTGGAGTTCAAGGCCAAGTCCCCCAACGCCCCCAGCGCCGTCTTCATGGAAGCGGCCCGCTTGTGGAACGTCTCGGTTTCGCCCGACAACAAGCCGACCCTCGACCTCCCCACCGGCATCCCCGCCACCACCTCCAAGGCCACGGTGCTTTGGGACAGCCCCGACAAGGGCAAACGCCTCGCCACCCTGACCCAAGGCACCCTGCTGGGCCGCACCGCCCGTACCGACCCCAAGCGGAGCTGGTGGGCCAACGTCATCGTGATCGGCGGCCCACACGTGGGGAAGGGCGGCTGGGTGATGGAGGTGGACCTGTACTCGGGCGAAAAGAAAAAGCCCTGAAGCGCTTCAGGGCTGGGTCTTGGGCTTGCGACGGCGCCTGCGGCGCTTCTTGGGGTCGGTGCTGCGGTCGCTCGAGCCCGCCTCTGCCGTCGGGTTCGCCCGGGCCTTTGCCGGGCGGGCGCGTTGCGGCTTGGGGGCTTGGTCCTGCTGCGCCTTGGCCTCGGCGGCCCGCTGCTCCTTGGCGGCCTTGTTGGCGCGGGCCTGGGCCCGCTGCGCGCGCATCGCGGCGATGCGCTCCTGGATGGGGACCTCGAGCTTGTGCTGCGGCCTGGCCGAGTAGTCGAAGCGCTCGAGCATGACCCGCTCGAGCTTCCTCCCGATGGCCTTCTCGATGTCCCGCAGCTGCGCCTCCTCGTCGGGGGCTACGAAGGTGAAGGCCTCGCCGGTGCGCTCGGCGCGGGCGGTGCGGCCCACGCGGTGGATGTAGTCCTCGGGGACGGCGGGGACGTCGAAGTTGACGACGTGCTCGAGGGCCTCCACGTCGATGCCCCGCGCGGCGATGTCGGTCGCCACCAGCACCCGGTACTTCCCCGACTTGAACCCGGCCAGGGCCTCGGTGCGCTGGCTCTGCGAGCGGTTGCCGTGGATGCGGGCGGCGTTGACGCCGTTTTTCTCCAGGAACTCGGCCAGCCGGTTGGCGCGGTGCTTGGTGCGGGTGAACACGATCACGTTGCCGAGCTGCCGGTCGAGCAGGGCCAGCAACAGCGCCGGCTTGAGCTCCTGCGGCACCGGGTAGACGGCCTGGGTGATCCCCTTGGCGGGGGCGGCCTTGCGCTCGGTGTTGATGGTGACGGGGTTGCTGAGCAGCTCCTTCGCCAGCTCGGCGATGGGCTCGGGCATGGTGGCCGAGAAGAACAGGGTCTGCTTGGGCTTGGGGATGTGGCGCAGCACCCGGCGGATGTCGGGCAGGAAGCCCATGTCGAGCATGCGGTCGGCCTCGTCGAGGACGAGCACCTCGAGGCCCTCCAGCCGCGCGTAGGGGTGCTGGAAGTGGTCGAGCAGCCGGCCCGGCGTCGCCACGATCACCTCGACCCCGCTCCGGAAGGCCCGGGTCTGCGGCTCCATCCCGACCCCGCCGAACACCGCGGCGCTGCGGATGCCGGTGCCCTTGCCTAGCTGCTCGAACTGCTCCTGCACCTGCGCGGCGAGCTCGCGGGTGGGGGCCAGCACCAGGGCACGGGTCACGCCCCTGGGGCCCTCCAAAAGCCGCTGGAGGATGGGCAGCACGAAGGCCGCGGTCTTGCCGCTGCCGGTCATGGCGCAGGCCAGCACGTCGCGCTCGGCCAGGGCGGGGGGGATGGCCTGGGTCTGGATGGGGGTGGGCTGGGTGTAGCCCATCTGCTCGACGGCGCGCAGCAGCTTGGGGTGCAGGGAAAAGTCGGAAAAATTCATGAGGTTTGGGGAGGCCAGGGGCCTACAACGTCCCATCTTACCCGATGCGACGCCCTTCTGCCGAGGCCCGGGTAGAACCGGGCCTACCCCGAAAGGAGCGCCCCGGCGAAGCAACCCATCGTGCACGTCGCCCAGGTGGTCTGCGACTACGACGAGGCCATCAGGTTCTACACCCGAAAGCTGCGCTTCTGGCTGCTCGAGGGAGCGGGCCACGTCCCGGCGCTCACCCGGCCCGCGCGAATCCCTGAGCCGGCAGCCGGTGGCCGAGGCCTGACCCGCGCGCTCGAGCAGCCCACCATTCAAGGGATTGTCTCGTGAGTGCTACATTTGACATAATGTACGCTTTGCTTTACATTGAGTCTGCTGAGCTTTACATGAAGTAATGCCCAGCAGACTCCCGGAGGCCCGATGACCTTTCAAGAAAAGAAGAACCTGGGTTTTATTGCCGCCACCGTTCTGGTGTTCGCCTATTTCTGGTTCAACGTCTTTCCTCGCCATCCCGCTTCGGGCGCCGCGGCAGAAACGGTGCTCCGGTTTTGGGGCAGCACGGTCTTGATCTACGTCGTCACGAGCATTGGGGTGCTCATACTCCTGCACATCCTGACCAGCATCACCCATACCGTTTTGACCAGAGAACGAGAACCCTCGTTCATGGACGAGCGTGACCGGTTGTTCGACATGAAGAGCGACCGCTATATGTACCTCACGTTTATCGCGGTATTCCTGCTGGCGATGCTGCTGGCGACGCTGGGCGCGGCACCGGCTGTAACCTTCAAGGTGTTGATGACGGCTTTTCTGATGAGTCAAATTGTGGGCAGTTCGACCGAGTTTTTTCTGTACCGCAGGGGCTATTAAGTGAACAGAATTCGCATCGGCAACAACGTCCGCAAGCTGCGCTTCAACCATGGCGAAATGACCCAGGAGCAGTTGGCGGAAAAGGTCGGGGTGACGCGCCAGACGATCGTCTCCATCGAGAAGGGTAAGTATTACCCTTCATTGGAACTGGCCTTTCGGCTGGCGCTGGCCTTCGAAGTACCTCTGGAAGAAGTCTTTTTTCTGGAAGATTCCTCCTAAGCACCAATCCAAAAGCTAGCCGTGGCTGGGTGAGTCGTTCTATTGCACGCCAATAGAACCGGATCGGTATCGCGAAAAAAGGGGCTAGGTATGACGAAAGCATCCGCAAAAAACAAACTCGAGGGGTTGGTCCCCGCCGGCCTCATCCTGCTCGCTTTGGTTCCCGTCGCGGCGGGCATCGCTCGAGTGCTGGAACTGGGGGCCGGGGGGCCCATCACCCCGGAAAACCAGCGCTTTTTCGCCGCGCCTTTGCCCATCGTGGCGCATAGCCTGGGCGGCATCGTGTTCCTGGTTCTGGGGGCCCTGCAATTTTCCCCGAGGCTGCGCCGCCGGAGGCCGGGCTGGCACAGGATGGCCGGGCGGGTGCTGATCCCGAGCGGACTGGCGGTGGCGCTTTCAGGTTTGTGGATGGCCCATTTCTACCCCTTGCCGGAGTTCGACGGCGCAGCCGTGTACAGGTTGCGGCTTTTGTTCGGCTTTGGCATGTTGGTTTCGATCGTGCTGGCTACGGTCGCGGTTTATCGGCGGGATTTTGCCTGCCACGGGGCCTGGATGACTCGAGGCTACGCCATCGGGGCGGCCGCGGGCACGCAAGTACTTACTGGTGTGCCGTTGTTTCTCTTCTTCCCCGAGAACGTCAACGACCCGACCCGGGCCGTCACCCTGGGGGCGGGCTGGGTGATCAACCTCGCGGTGGCCGAATGGGCCATCCGCCGCAGGCTTAGGGCAAAGCGCGGGTGAGGGTCATGTCGGGGGCGAACCGTCCGTGGTGTTTGCCCCCGACGGGCTCTCGTGTCCGCCGGCCGTGCTGGGCGGGGCACACCCAGCTATAATGGCCCCAGCCCGTTATCGCCGTACCCCACACGCCGACCGACAGCGCCCACGACCCGTTCGGTATCGCAGGAGGATTCGCATGGCGTTCATCGAGACGGTCCCGGTAGACCAGGCCACCGGCGAGGTTCGCGCGATGTACGAGCGCGCGCAGGCCAACCTCGGGTACGTGCCCAACTACGCCAAGGTCTTCAGCCTGCGCCCGGAGGTGATGGGCGCGTGGTCCGGCCTGCTGGCGAGCATCCGGGGGCACATGGACCTGCGGCGCTACGAACTCGTCACGCTGGCGGCGGCCAGGGCCCTGCACAGCTCGTACTGCATGCTCGCCCACGGCACCATCCTGCGGCGGCAGTTCTACGGCCCCGAGCAGTTGGCCGCCATCGCCGGCGGCACCGCCGACGCCGGCCTCGAGCCCGCCGAGGCCGCGATGATGGCCTTCGCGGAGCGGGTGGCTAAAGACGCCAGCTCCATCACCGCCAGCGACGTGGAGGGCCTGCGGGCCCACGGCTTCACCGACGCCGAGATCTTCGACGTCGCCGCCGCTGCCGCCGCCCGCTGCTTCTTCAGCAAGCTCCTCGACGCGCTGGGCGCCGAGCCCGACTCGGCGTACCTGGAGCTCGAGGACGACCTGCGCCGCCGGCTGACCCCTGGGCGGCCCGTCAGCGCCGCGCCGGTGGAGCGGGTGCCGGAAGCGCCTGCGGCAGGGGAGGGCTAGCCTCGAGCCGTGCCGTAGGCCGCCACGAAGTCGGCGGGCGTCATGGCCTGGATGGGCAGCTTTTTGTAGTCGCTGGTGTCGCGGGTGACGATGAGCTCAGCCCCGAACTCGAGCGCGGCGTTCGCCTGGAGCGCGCCCTCGAGGTCTGGGGTCGGCACCGCCAGCGCTTGCCGAACCGTCGCCGTATCGCCCGCCGCCACCTCGACGAAGGCCAGCAGATCGGCCAGAAAGCCCCGCGCGTCCTGCTTCACCAGATAGGCCAGGTTCGAGACGCTGTGCCAGGCTATGGCCGCCTGCTTCGGGTTGAGCTCGGCCCAGTCCAGCACCCCGGCGCTGTCGGTGAAGAAGGGTTCGCGGCGCAGGGCCACGTCCAGCAGGATGTTGGTGTCGATGAGGATTTTCACTCGAGTACCCGTCTAGCGAGGCCGCAGGTGTGGCATTACAAGGACGAGCGCTCGTCCTTTCACTCGCTGCCCAGCCCGTAGCGTTGCTTGAGCGCCTCGAGCAGTTGGTCCCGCCCGTCGGACTCGCGCAGCTCGAGCTTGCCCGCCCACTTCCGGCTGAACCGGGGGTGGGGTGGGGCGGCGTGCTCGGCGGTCTGCCGCAGCAGGTCCTCGACCAGCGCCGAAAGGTTGGTGCGGCGGGCGCGGGCGACGGCCTTGGCCTTGCGCACCACTTCCGGGTCGAGCGTGATGGTCACTCGAGACTTCATGGTATGTATTGTACACTTGAGTATGCACTGACCACGGCTAGCGTTTGGCTATTGCGGCTCGAGTAAAAATCGTAACTGGCCTTATATCGCACCAGCGAGAGCACGCATCCCCCGCAGCGAATCGACCCATGAACTACATCAAATCCAAGCACCCCATGACGGTGCGCGAGCTAGCCGCGCTGGCGCCCGGGCCGATCCCCGGTGATCTGCCATGATGTACGATCCCCACAACCACCATCGCCGTTCTATCCGCCTGAAGGGGTACGACTATGCCCAGGCGGGGGCGTATTTCGTCACCATCTGCACGCGGGATCGGGCGTGTTTGTTTGGCGAGGTGGTGGATGGGGAGATGCGGTTGAATGATGCGGGCAGGATCGCCCGGCAATGTTGGCTGGATATTCCGAACCATTTTCCGCATGCCGAATTGGATCAATCTGTGATCATGCCCAATCACGTGCACGGCATCATTGTATTGGTGAACCCATCCGTAGGGGCGACGCATGCGTCGCCCCTACGCCCCGTTGCGTCGCCCCTACGTAATCGTGCGCGGGGTCCACAACGTCAATCGATTTCGGCGATTGTCGGGTCATTCAAATCCGCCGTCACCAAACACATCAACGAACATCGGGGAACACCCAGCATGCCCGTCTGGCAACGCAACTATTACGAACACATCATCCGCGACGACAGCTCCTTGCAGCGCATCCGTGGATACATTGCCGCCAACCCATTGCGCTGGCAATACGACCGGGAGAACCCGGCTGCTGCCGCACCAGATTCGGAGGACGCATGGGTGCACTGACCAAATCCACGACGGCCGGAGAGGTCACGCTATGAGCACCCAAGCCCCCTTCGCCCTGCGCCGGCGCAACCCGGACGTGCTGACCTGCATCGCCAACCTCTCCAACGATGAGGTCTTCACCCCGCCTACCTTCGCCAACCAGATGCTCGACACGCTGGCCGAAGCCTGGGCAGCGGGTCACCTGGATCGAACGCTCCGCCATCCCCGCCAACGCGGGGTGGATAGACAAGTGGAAGGTGCTGATGACAGCGGTTCAGGGTACGAGTGCAGCGGTTGAGACCAAGTTTCTCAGCAAGCCAATTATTGCCGGGCCGGGAACCGCCTGCACCGAGACCTCCCTGGTCGCTGGTTCGTTCGACACTGAGGAAGAAGCTACAAACTACGCCGCGTACCTGCGTACCCGCTTTGTTCGCTTCTTGGTTTCGCTCCGCAAGTCCACCCAAGACGTGCCTCGACATGTTTACGCCTTCGTCCCTGATCTCCCGCTCGACCAAGCGTGGACCGACGCCAAGTTATACCAGCGCTATGGCCTGACCGATGACGAAATCGCCTTCATCGAGTCGCAGGTGTCCGAGCACGACGACACCCTGACTAAGGAACCCGTCCCCGACGAAGCCGACGATGAGTAAACCCCTTGGATCGGCTTGACTGCAAAGCCAACAGTGCTAGCATTGATATCACGGCAAGGGGGTGAGCATGGCCAGCTTGATCATTCGCAACCTTGATGAAACCACCAAGCAAGCCTTGCGGCTTCGCGCGGCGCAGCACGGCGTTTCGATGGAAGAGGAGGCGCGCCGCATCTTGCGGGCGGCGTTGGGAGTTACCCGCTATCCCGCGAGGCTTGGCGGCCACCTGCGCGACCGTTTTCAGGCAGTTGCCGATGAGGATTTCCACCTTCCCGAACGGCACAGACCACGCAAACCGCCGCAACTGGGATGAGCTCGCATGATTTTGCTCGATACCAACGTGCTCTCCGAGTTCATGCGACCGCAGCCTTCGGCGCAAGTGGTTGCCTGGCTGGATGAGCAGCCCGCTGAAACGGTATGGGTCAGCGCCATCAGCCGCGCCGAGATTGAACTGGGTCTGGCGCTTATGCCGAAAGGCAAGCGGCAAATGGCACTGGCGCAAGCAGCTCAGGCGATGTTCGACGAGGACTTTGCCGGTCGCTGCCTGCCGTTTGATGAAGCCGCCGCTGTCCACTACGCGCGCATCGTAGCGGCGCGTATGCAAACAGGCCGACCGATCAGCGTGGAGGATGCCCAAATCGCCGCGATCGCGCTGGCGCACGGCATGGTGTTGGCTACGCGCAACACCGCCGACTTTGAACGGACCGAGGGGCTTGATCTGGTCAATCCTTGGGCAGGTGGTGCCTGAGCATCTATGTGTTTTGGATGGCGGCGTTATAAGTGTCCCAACCCATTCGCCTCGAGCAACTCCCGCACCGTCACCTTCTCCCCCCGCTTCACCGACTCCTCGGCGGCCACCCCGATCACCACGCTCCAGAAGCCCTCTTCCGCCGTGGCCGCCGTGCTGGGCTTGCCGTCCATGGCGTCGATCCAGCGCAGGTGCTCGTAGTAGGTGGCCCCGCTGTGGCCGCTTTCCTCGATGAGGGCGGGGTAGCTGGGGGTCATGACCCGGGAGGTGCGGTCGGGGAGGCAGATGACCTCGAGGTAGCTCCCCCACTGCGAGTGGGCCTGCCCGTTCTCGCCCTCGCTGGCCTTGAGGCGGCCCTCGTCGCCGCAGAGCACGATCTCCTCGTAGACCATAGGGGCGAACATGCACAGGTTGAAGTTGGCCCGGATGCCGTTTTCGTACTCCACGATCACGAAGGCGTTGTCGAGGATGTCCGAGCGCTCGCCGCCGTACTCGAAGTCACGGAAGTTCACCGCCTGGCTGCCGCTGGCATACACACTCACCGGGCGCGAGGCGGCGAAGAGGTTGAAGAGGTCGAAGTAGTGGCAGCACTTCTCCACCAGGGTGCCGCCCGAGTACTTCGAGAACTTGTTCCACTGCCGCACCTTGTCGAGGAAGGGCTCGCGGTGCTCGAGGATGGTGATGGTCTTGATCTCGCCCAGGCTGCGCCGCACCTTGGCCTCGTGGATGGCCTCGACGTAGATGGGCTTGTAGCGGTACTGGAGGCCGATCTGCAGGACTTTCGGGTAGCTCTGCGCCATCTGCCAGATCGCGTAGGCGTCTTTCAGGTTGGTCGCCATGGGCTTTTCCAGCAGGATGTGCTTGCCCGACTGCACCGCCACCTTCAGCACGTCCAAGTGGGTGTGGTTGGGGGTGCAGATGATCAGCCCGTCCACCGCGGGGTCGTTGCAGGCGGCCTCGAGGCTGTCGTAGACCACCAGGGGCTCGTCGGAGAACTGGGCCTTGACCCGGCGGGCGCCCTCGACGCTGGAGGGGTTGGGGTCGTAGACGCCGTGGACGGTGCAGCGCCCCTCGAGCATGGTGACCCGGACGTGCTCCTGCCCATTCACCCCCACCCCGATCACGTTGAAGCGGTACTTGAGGGGGCCGGGGTCCATGAGGAAGCGGTCTTCCTCGGGCACGTAGGCGAACTTCGGCACCAGCGCGTGGCCGCGGTTGGCGAACTCCTTGTTTTTCTTCACGCGCCAATTATAAATCTTAGATTCAAAAAGCTGGGGCTCAGCTTGGCATGATATAGCTCGGGGCGTGAGGGTCTTCCGGCAGGGCAGCTCGAGCCTGGCCTACGCGCGGCGGGGGGCGGGGCCGCCGCTGGTGCTGCTGCACGGGCTCTCCGGCTCGGCGGCGTGGTGGCGGCGCAACGTCCCCGCGCTCGCGCAGCACTTCTGCGTATACACCGTGGACCTGATGGGCTTCGGCAAGAGCCGGCGCCAGCACCCCCTTCCCCTGCGGGAGGCGGCGCGGCTGCTCGAGGCATGGCTGGGGGCGCTCGAGCTGCGCCAGCCCCGCCTGATCGGGCACTCGATGGGGGCGCACATCGGGCTGCACCTGGCGGCGCGCTACCCGCTGGGGGCCTTGGTGCTGGTGGCGGCGAGCGCGCTGGTGAGGGACCCCTGGTGGCGCATGTCGTTGCGCCTGCCGCAGGCGGCGTGGCACGGGGCCTGGGAGTTCCTGCCCACGCTGGCCTGGGACGCGCTGCGGGCCGGGCCGCGCAACCTCTACCGCGCGACGCAGGAGATCATCCGCGACGACCCGGCGGAGCTGCTGGGGCACGTCAACTGCCCCACGCTGCTGGTGTGGGGGGAGCGCGACGTGCTGGTCACGCGGCCGATGGGGGAGAGGCTGCGCGAGAGCCTCGCGAATTCGCACCTGGTGGTGATCCCCGGGGCGGGCCACAACGTCATGTACGACCGCGCCGCCGCCTTCAACGCCACCGTGATCCCCTTCCTGCTCAACCCGACGGAGGTGCTCAAGACCGGATGAAGGCGCGTGAGGTGTGGCTCGAGGTCCAGGGGGTGCGCACCTTCGCCCGGGTGATGGGGGCGGGGCCCAGGATCGTGCTGGTGCCGGGGATGGGCTGCTCGCACCTGTACTACGGGCGGCTGCAGGAGGCGCTGGCGCCGTACCTCGAGGTCTGGGCCTACGACCCCCCGGGCCAGGGCTACAGCCGCGCGCCGCTGTCGCAGTACCGCACCATGCGCGAGGTCAGCGACCACCTCGCGGCGTGGCTCGAGGCCGCCCGGCTGCGCGGGGCGGTGCTCTTCGGGCACTCCCAGGGCGGGGAAGTGGTGCTCGACCTGGCGGGGCGCTACCCGGGGCTGCCCTCGAGGCTGGTGCTGTGCGCCCCCACCGGCATCCCCGAGTACCCCCGCATCCCCCGGCAACTGCTCAACTTCGTGCGCAACGCCCCGCGGGAGCGGCTGGAGCTGTGCTGGCGGGTGGTGCGCTCGTACTTCATGGCCGGGCCGAGCCGGGTGTGGGCCCTGCTCTACGACCAGCTCAACCACCGCGTCGTGCCGCTGATGCGCCGGGTGCACGTGCCGGTGCTGGTGCTGGTGGGCACCCGCGACCCCATCATCCGGCCGCGCCTGGGGAAGGCCTTCGAGGAGGCGCTCCCCCACGCCCTGCTGCGGGTGATCGAGGGGGGGACCCACGCCCTGCACGACAGCCGCACCGAGGAGGTGGCGCGGGCGGTGCTGGAGTTCTGCCCGGCCGAGCGCCAGGCGGTGCCCTGAGCGGCCGGTAGAATCAGGGGGCATTCGGAGGTGCTATGCCCTATCTCTTAGCCCTGGACCAGGGGACCACCAGCAGCCGCGCCATCGTCTTCGACACCGGGGGTAAGCCGCTGGGCGTGGCCCAGCAGGAGTTCACCCAGCACTTTCCCCAGCCCGGCTGGGTCGAGCACGACCCGCTGGAGATCTGGCAGTCGCAGATCCAGACCGCCCGCGAGGCCATCCAGCGGGCCGGGGTCGCGCCCGCCGAGATCGCCGCCGTCGGCATCACCAACCAGCGCGAGACGGTGGTGCTGTGGGAGCGGGCGACGGGCCGGCCGGTGCACCGGGCCGTCGTCTGGCAGGACCGGCGCACGGCGGGGCTGTGCGAGGAGCTCAAGCAGCACGGCTACGAGGCGGCCTTCCGCCAGAAGACCGGGCTGGTGCTCGACCCCTACTTCTCGGGCACCAAGCTCAAGTGGCTGCTCGACGAGGTGCCGGGCCTGCGCGAGCGGGCGGGCAAGGGCGAGCTGTGCTTCGGCACCGTCGATTCCTGGCTGATCTTCAACCTCACCGGCGGCCGGGTGCACGCCACCGACGTCTCCAACGCCTCGCGCACGCTGCTGTTCAACCTGCAGACCCTCGAGTGGGACCCCCACCTGCTGGGGGTGCTGGGCATCCCCAAGGCGGTGCTGCCGCAGGTGCGGCCCTCGGCGGGGGTCTACGGCCACACCGTGGCCGAGCTGCTGGGGGCCTCCATCCCCATCGCGGGGGTGGCGGGCGACCAGCAGGCCGCGCTCTTCGGGCAGGCCTGCTTCGAGGCGGGCATGGCGAAGAACACCTACGGCACCGGCTGCTTCCTGCTGATGAACACCGGCCCCAAGCCGGTGGCCTCGCAACGGGGCCTGCTGACGACGGTGGCGTGGCAGCTCGAGGGCGAGGGGGCCGAGTACGCGCTCGAGGGCTCGGTCTTCGTGGCGGGGGCGGTGGTGCAGTGGCTGCGCGACGGGCTGGGCATCATCCAGAAGTCGGCCGACGTCGAGGCCCTGGCCGCCAGCGTGCCCGCCACCGACGGGGTCTACCTGGTCCCGGCCTTCGTGGGGCTGGGCGCGCCCTACTGGGACGCCTACGCCCGGGGGACCCTGGTGGGGCTCACCCGCGGCACCACCAAGGCCCACGTCGCGCGGGCGGCGCTCGAGGCCATCGCCTACCAGGCCCGCGACCTGGTGGGGGCCATGGAGGCCGACGCCGGGTTGGGGCTCAGCGAGCTGCGCGTGGACGGCGGCGCCACCGTCAACGACCTGCTGATGCAGTTCCAGGCCGACATCCTGGGCAAGGCGGTGCTGCGCCCCGAGGTCACCGAGACCACCGCGCTGGGCGCGGCCTACCTGGCCGGCATCGGGGTGGGGGCGCTGAGCAAGGCCGAGATCGCCGAGCGCTGGGCGGTGGACAGGCGCTTCGAGCCGCGGATGGGCGAGGAGGAGCGGGCCCGCCTGTACGCCGGCTGGCAGAAAGCGGTCGAGCGGGCCCGGGCCTGGGCAGAATGAGCCCAAAGCTCACACCGCCCGTGGGGGGCTGGTACGCTGGGGCACAGGAGGAACCATTATGGCCAACCGCATTCAGGAGATGCTCGAGAGAGCCCGCCAGACCGCCGAGAACGCCCTGCGCGAGGCCGAGGCCAAGTTCAACGAGGTCCGGGCCAACCTCGACCAGGACAAGGACGGCGTGCCCGACGCCATCGAGGGGCTGATGGCGCAGGCCCGCGAGGCCGCCGAGCGGGCGCGGGCCAAGCTCGAGGAGGTCAAGGCCAACCTCGACCAGGACAAGGACGGCGTCCCCGACCACCTCGAGCGCGTGGCCGAGCAGGCCAAGCAGGCCGCCGAGGCCGCCAAGGCCAAGGCCGACGAACTCGCCCAGGCCGCCCCCGCCCATGCGGTCGCGGGCGGCCTGGGCGAGTTCGTCGGCCTTGGCCTTGGCGGCCTCGGCGG
>NZ_QXDL01000048.1:0-21361 GCF_003574345.1 Calidithermus terrae | reverse complement strand
CCCCAGGTGCGCCCGCGACCTGGACCCCTCCCCCGAAGGCTTCCTGCTGGCGCTGCGGGCGCACCTGGGGCTGGGCGCGGACGCCTCGCCGCTCCAGCACCTCGCCCAGCAACGCCCCACCCTGCTGCTTCTGGACACCTACGAGGCCCTTACCCCGCTCGACGGCTGGTTGCGCGAGGTCTTCCTGCCCCAGCTCCCCGAGACCGCGCGGGTGGTGCTGGCCGCGCGCAACCCGCTGGCGGCGGCCTGGCACGCCGACCCCGGCTGGCGGTCGCTGTTCCGCTCGCTGAGCCTGCGCAACCTGCGCCCCGAGGAGAGCCGCGACTTCCTGGCCCGGCGCGGCATCCCCGAGGCCCAGCACGGCGCGGTGCTCGAGTTCACCCACGGCCACCCCCTGGCGCTGTCGCTGGTGGCCGACGTGCTGGAGGGCGAGCAGGGCCTGGGCTTCCGCCCCGACTCCAACCCCGACGTGGTGCGCAGCCTGCTCGAGCGCTTCGTGCAGCAGGTGCCCTCGCCGCGGCACCGGGCCGCGCTCGAGGCCAGCGCCCTCGTGCGCGTGACCACCGAGCCGCTGCTGGGCGCGGCGCTGGGGCTCGACGACGCCCACGAATACTTCGAGTGGCTGCGGGGCCTCTCCTTCGTGGAGTCGGGGCCGCAGGGCCTGTTCCCCCACGACCTCGCCCGCGAGGCCCTCGACGCCGACCTGCGCTGGCGCAACCCCGACCGGTACGCCGAGCTGCACCGCCGGGTGCGCGGCTACTACACCCAAAAGCTCCTCCAGAGCCGGGGCCTCGAGCAGCAGCGCGCCCTGATCGACGACGTGTACCTGCACCGCCACAACCCCATGGTCAAGCCCTTCCTCGAGTGGGGCGAGTTCGGCAGCGTCTACGGCGAGGCGGGCCGCCCCCAAGACCACCCCGCGGTGCTGGAGATGGTCGAGCGCCACGAGGGGCCGCAGTCGGCGCAGGTCGCCCGGCGCTGGCTGGAGCTCCAGCCCCAGGGGCTCACCGTCTACCGCGGCCAGGGGCACGAGCCGGCGGGCTTCATGCTGCGCCTCGAGCTGCACGCCGCCGCCGAAGCCGACCTCGAGGCCGACCCCGCCACCCGCGCCGCCGTGGCCTACGCCCGCCGCCAGGCCCCGCCGCGCCCCGGCGAGGCGATGATCCTCTTCCGCTTCTGGATGAGCCGCGAGCACTACCAGCAGGTCTCGCCGGTGCAGAGCCTGATCTTCATCCACGCCGTGCAGCAGTACTTCGCCCACCCCAAGCTCTCCTGGAGCTTCTTCCCCTGCGCCTCGCCCGAGTTCTGGAGCCCGGCGCTGGGCTACATGGACATCCGCCGCGCCCCCGAGGCCGACTGGGAGCTCGACGGCAAGCGCTACAGCCAGTTCGCCCACGACTGGCGGGCGCTGCCGGTCGGGGCCTGGCTCGAGCTCCTGGGCCAGCGCGAGCTCGACCCCCTGTTCCGCCCCGAGCAGGAGCCCGAACGGGCCGTCCCGGTGGTCGTGCTCTCCGAGCCGGAGTTCAGGGAGGCGGTCAAGCACGCCCTGCGCGACTTCACCCGCCCCGCCGCCCTCGCCCGCAACCCCCTGCTGCGCTCGAGGCTCCTGCGCGAACGCACCCCCGAGCCCGGCCCCGCCGACCTCCAAGCCCTGCTGCGCGAGGCCGCCCATGGCCTCGAGGCCAACCCCAAGGACCACAAGCTCTACCGCGCCCTCCGGCGCACCTACCTCGAGCCCGCCGCCACCCAGGAACTCGCCGCCGAACTCCTCGACCTGCCCTTCAGCACCTACCGCCGCCACCTCACACAGGGGATCGAGCGGGTGGCGGAGTGGCTGTGGCAGAGGGAGTTGTACGGGGTGGCGTGAGGCGATGGCCGGTGGCTGAATGCCGGGGGCGGGTCGTACGTCGGGCGCGAGACGCCTTGTTCCCCCCCCTTAACAAGGGGGGTTAGGGGGGATAAACCCTCCCCGCGGGCGGGGGGTTTACCACGGGCCACGAGCCGCTGACGGCTGAGGGCTGGCCGCTTCCCACTCCCGCCTGGGAGCAGCAACCGAAGGGTATCCTCCTGGCCCAACTCACCCCTTCCCCGATTAGACTGGGGCTTATGGTGATCTACGGACGTAACCCGGTGCTCGAGGCCATCAAGGAAGGGCGGGTGAGCCGGGTTTGGGTGGCGCGGGGGGTCGAGCCCTGGCTGCTCAAGGAGCTCGACAAGCTCGACGTGGACTACGAGCAAGTCCCGCGCATCGAGCTCGACCAGCGGCTACGGACCACGCACCACCAGGGCATCGCCGCCGAGGTGGCCGACCTCAAGTTCTCCGACCCCGAAGCCCCCTTCGAGCTCGCCAAGAAGCGCGGGGAAACCCCGCTTTTGGTGCTGCTCGACGGCATCACCGACCCGCGCAACTACGGGGCGATTATCCGTAGCGCGCTGGCACTGGGGGCGCACGGGGTCGTCACGGAGGAGCGGCGCAGCGCCCCGCTTTCGGCGCTGGTGCTCAAGGCTTCGGCGGGGACGGCAGGCAAGCTGCCGCTGGTGCAGGTGAAGAACCTCGCGCGCTACCTCGAGGAGCTCAAGCAGCGCGGGGTGTGGGTCTACGGCGCGGCCGGCAAGGCGGCCAAGGGCCTCGAATCCCTCGACTACAAGCGCCCCCTGGCCGTCGCCATCGGCTCGGAGGGCGAGGGCCTGCGGCGGCTGGTGGCCGAGCGCTGCGACGAGCTCATGCACATCCCCATGCACCCCGAGGCCGAGTCGCTCAACGCCTCAGTCGCGCTGGGCATCATCCTCTACCGGGTCGGGCTGGGGCGCGCGCAGGGCTAGGAAGCCGCCCACCAGCAGGATGCCCAGCGTCCCGGCCCAGAACACCGCCTGGGGAAGGTGCGGCGCGAGCTCGGGCCGCCCCATGAGCTCGGCGGCCTTGGCCCAGCCCTCCACCACCAGCTTGAGCCCGGCCCAGCCCACCACCGCGTAGGCGACCTGCTCGAGGCGGGGGTAATGCTCCATCACCCGCACCATCCAGCCCGCGGCCAGCCGGATCAGCAGGATGCCGATGGCGACGCCGGTGAAGATCACCCACAAGACGGTGCTGAAGGCCACCACCACCAGCACCGAGTCGATGGCGAAGACCAGGTCCACGACGTTGAGCATCACCACGACGCGCCAGAAGGAGGGCGGGGGGCCCGGAGGGAGCTCCCCCTCGAGCCTGCGGCGCCGGTGGTGCAGCAGGTGCTGCACGGCCAGGTAAACCAGGTAAACCCCGCCCAGCACCTGGATCCACCACACCTGGATGATCACCGTGGCGAAAAACAGCGCCAGCCCCCGCAGCACGTAAGCCCCCACCAACCCGTACAACAGGGCCTGCCCCCGCTGGTCGGGCGGCAGGGGCCGCACCATCACCGCCAGCACCACCGCGTTGTCCACCGAGAGGACGGCCTCGAGGACCACGATGGTCGCGATCACCAGCAGCGCGGTCCCGAAGTCCATGGGCCTAGCATCTTCCAAAGGTTGACGGACAAACAAGGCACCGGGTTTCAAAGGGCGGAGGTCGGGTTCAGGGAGGCTCGCGGTTTACCCCACCCCTTCCCTCCCCGCGCGTGGGGAGGGTTTATCCCCCCTAGCCCCCCTTGTTAAGGGGGGAACAAGGCGTCTGGCGTTTGGCGTTTGGCGTATTGCGTATGACGTAGGACGTACGACCCGCGCCCAGCGTCCGGCTATCGGCTATGAGCTACCGACCCCCCACCCGATGCAGTAAGGTAGGCCCCATGGATTTGGCACGTTCCCTTTCGCGGCTGATCCAGGCCGAGAGCTATTCCGGGCGCGAGGAGAGCGCGGTGCGGGTGCTGGTGGAGCTGCTCGAGGGGCTGGGGCTGCGCCCCGAGGTGGACGAGGCGGGCAACGTCGAGGCCGTGCTGGGCTCGGAGGGGCCGGAGATCGTCCTCACCGGGCACAGCGACGTGGTCCCCGCCGGTGACCCCGGGGCCTGGCCCCACCCCCCGTTCGCCGGGGTGGTCGAGGGCGGGAAGGTGTGGGGGCGCGGCGCGGTGGACATGAAGGGGCCGCTGGTGGCGATGCTGGGGGCCCTCGAGCGGCTCAAGGGGCGGCGGCTGGCGGGGCGGGTGCGCTTCCTGGCGACGGTGCAGGAGGAGCTGGGCGGGCTGGGCAGCCGCTACGCCTCGAGCCGCCTCAGGCTCGAGCCCCCCAAGGCCGTCGTGCTGGGCGAGCCCTCGGCCGGGCGGGTCATGCGCGGGCACCGGGGCCGCGGCGAGATCTGGGCCGACTTCCCCGGCGACCAAGCCCACGCCGCGATGGCGACGGGCACCAACCCCATCTACTCGCTGGCCGACTTCCTGGCCGGGCTCGAGCAGCACCCCGAGTCCTTCGACGTCCGGCTCACCCCCACGCGGCTGGAGACCTACCCCCAGGCCACCAACGTGGTGCCCGGGGTGGCCCGGGTGGTGCTTGACCTGCGCTACGAACCCGGCGCCGACATCCACGACCTGCTCGACGGGCTGCGCGACAGCGCGGGCGAGGCCAGCCTCTACGTCCCCGAGGAGGAGCTGGTCTCGGGGCCGGTGCGCATGAGCATCTCGGCGCTGCTGCCCGCCTACTCCCTCGACAGCGACCACCCCCTCCTCGCCGTGGCCCTGCGCGCGCTGGGGCAGGAGTCGGCCGGCTTCTGGAGCTTCACCACCGACGCGCCCTACCTCGCCTGGAGCGGGGCCCCCGTCATCGGCTACGGCCCCGGCGACCCCGCGCTCGCCCACACCACCTTCGAGCACGTCGCCGTGGACGCGCTCGAGACCGCCACGGCGGCCTACGCCGACTTGGTGCAGGCTTTGCTGGAGGCCTGAGGGCCGCGCATGGGCGATAAACTGGACGCGATGGACGATCCGCCCAAGACCCGGATGATCGGCGGCCACCGCTACGCCTTCCTGGGCAGCTTCCCCCGCCTCTACGCCGAGGGCCTCAAGGCCCAGCTCGAGGCCGGCCGCATTCCCGTTCACGTCGAAACCCCCTTCACCGACGCAGGAGTCATCGAGATTTACATGGGGACGTACATGGGCGACGTGTCGCTTTGGGTCCCGGCCGACCTGCTCGAGCAGGCCCACCGCGTGCTCGAGCGCGAGGCGACGCCCGAAGAACCCCCTCATCAGGAGGAGCCATGAGCGTTATCGGAATCGACCTGGGCGGGACCAAGATCGCAGCGGGGGTCTTCGCCGAAGGGGCCATCCACTCCAAGATCACCGTGCCCACCCCCGAGGCGGGCGGCCAGGCCGTGATCGAGGCGATGGCGGACGCGGCCCGCAGCGCCCAGGAGGCCGCCGGGACGGTGGCGCAGGCCATCGGGCTGGGCACGCCGGGGCCGCTGGACTTCAAGCAGGGCGTCATCAAGTTCGCCCCCAACATCGCCGGGTTCACCAATTTCCCCATCCGCAGCCTGCTCGAGGCCGCTTCCGGCCTGCCGGTCTACGTCGAGAACGACGCCAACGCCGCCGCGCTGGCCGAGCACTTCCTGGGGGCCGCCCGCGGCGCCGAGAGCTCGCTGTTCGTCACCGTCTCCACCGGCGTCGGCGGCGGCTTCGTGTGGGGCAACCGCGTGCTGCGCGGCGCCCACGGCCAGGGCGCCGAGGTCGGGCACATCACCGTGCTCCCCGGCGGCCCCGCCTGCGGCTGCGGCCTGGAGGGCTGCCTCGAGGCCCTCACCACCGGCCCCGCCATGGAGCGCATGGCCCACGCCGTCTACAAGACCGAAGTCAGCACCCGCGAACTCTTCGCCCGCTTCCAGGCCGGCGAACCCAAAGCCCGGCGCATCGTCCTGCAGGCCGCCCACTACGTCGGCATCGGCCTCGCCTCGCTGGTCAAGGTCTACGACCCCGAAGTCATCGTCCTGGGCGGCGGCATCGCCCTCAACGCCGGGGAGGCCTACCTCGACGAGGTGCAGTCCACCTACCGCCACTACCTCGAGGGCTGGATCGCCCCCCCGCTCAAGCTAGCCCAACTCGGCACCGAGGCCGGTCTGCTAGGAGCAGCGCTGGCGGCGGCGGTAGAGGTGGGGGAAGTCTAGGGTCGATGGTCGATAGTCGATAGCCCATAGCCGATAGCCGATAGCCCAACGCCTTGTTGGGATCAATCATCCGCTGGGGTTGTGCCCGCCCCGCAGGACGACTACAGCCCCACTCCCCAGGGGACACCCGCTCGACCTGCGAGCCCGTCCCCGGCCGTGGATCTGCGGCTCACGCGGGAGGGGGTGAGGGAGGTAGCGCAGACGGGGATGCCGCCGGCCCCGGCGGCATGTCTGCGAGTCCCTCGGGGGAGCCCAGGGGGAGCAGGTTTCCGGCGTACGCCGGGTCGCGTACCGCGACGCCCTCGCCACGTGGAATGGCCTCCCCCTCGCTCCCCTGACGGCGGAACCGACACCGCCAAACCAAAGCACCGCAAACCAACCCCCTCCCCCCCGCAGGAGAAGGGGTGAACTCGAGTCCACCCCTCCAGGCCGCTACGGGGTCCGTGTGCGGATGCGCTCGAGGATCGTGTTCACCACCTCCTCGAGCCCCATCGCGCTCGTGTCGATGATGATGGCGTCCGGGGCCGGAGGGATCTGCTTGGCGTCGGCCGCGTCGCGGCGGAGGAGGTCGGCCAGCACCGTGGCGTAGTCGGCGTCGCGCTCGCCCACCCTCCGCCTGGCCCGCACCTCCGGCGCGGCCGTGAGGTAGAACTTGAGCGCCGCGTCGGGGAACACCGTGCTGCCCATGTCGCGCCCCTCCACCACGAAGGGCGGCTGCAGGGCGCGCAGCGAGCGGTAGACGTAGGCCCGCACCTCGGGGTGGCGGGCCACCGCCGAGACGGCCTGGTCGATCTCGAGGGTGTGCATGTGGGCGGTCACGTCCTGCCCCTCCGCCAGCATGCGGTTGCCCTCCGGCAGCGGCACGAGCTGGATGGGGTGGTGGCTCAGCAGGTGCAGGATGGCGGCCTCGTCCTGGGGGTCCACGCCGTAGCGCCCGACCTGGTAGGTCACGCCGCGGTAGATCAGGCCGCTGGAGACGTAGGGCAGCCCCAGCCCGGCGGCGACCCGCCGGGCCACGCTCGACTTGCCCGAGGCCGAGGGGCCGTCGATGGTGATGACGTCGGGCATGGTTCAGTCCTTGGCCGCCAGGCGCTCGAGGTCTTCCCAGAAGCTCGGGAAGGAGATGCTCGCCCACTCGGCGTCCTGCACCGTCACGCCCTTCTGCAGCCCGCACACCGCGAAGGCCATGGCGATGCGGTGGTCGTGGAAGGGCTCGACCACGCCCCCGCCCTGCACCGAGCCGCCCCGGATGCGGATCCAGTCGGGGCCCGCTTCCGTCCTCACGCCCAGGTTGTGCAGGTTCTGGGCGATGGCCGCCAGCCGGTCGGACTCCTTGACCCGCAATTCCTCGAGGTTGGGGATGAAGGTCTCGCCCTCGGCCCAGGCGGCCGCGGCGGCCAGGACGGGCACCTCGTCCACCATCAGCGGGATGAGGGCCGGGTCCACCGCGACGCCCTTGAGGCTCGACGAGCGCGCCCGGATCCAGCCCACCGGCTCGCCGTCGTGGCCCTCGGTGACCTCCCAGGTGAGGTCGGCGCCCATCTCCTTGAGCACGCTGAGCAGGCCGGTGCGGGTGGGGTTGAGCCCCACGCCCTCGAGCGTCACCTCGCTGTCGGGGGTGATGAGGGCGGCCACGATGAAGAAGGCCGCGCTGCTGATGTCGCCGGGCACGGTGAGGTCGCGGGCGGGGTAGGGCCTGGCCCGCTCGGTGCGGATCTGGTTGCCCTCGACCGTGACGGGCAGCCCGAAGTGGCGGAAGATGCGCTCGGAGTGGTCGCGGGTGGGGGCCTTCTCGACCACCACCGTCTCCCCCTCGGCGAAGAGGCCCGCCAGCAGCACCGCGCTCTTGACCTGGGCACTGGGCACGGGCAGCTCGTAGCGGATGCCCTTCAGCCCGCCCCCCCGGATCGCCAGCGGGGCCAGCCTGCCCCCCTCGCGCCCCTCGATGCGCGCGCCCATCTGGCGCAGGGGCTCGGTCACCCGGCCCATGGGGCGGCGCTTGAGCGAGGCGTCGCCGGTGAGCACCGCGAACATCTCCTGCCCCGACAGCAGCCCGCTCACCAGCCGGATCAGGGTGCCGGCGTTGCCGCAGTCGAGGACGTCGGCGGGCTCGCGCAGCCGCAGCCCCGCGCCACGAACCCGGAAGTGCTCGCCCTCTTCGTGAATTTCCGCCCCCAGCGCCCGCATCACCGCCGCGGTGGAGAGGGTGTCCCCGGCCTTGAGGGGGTGGCGGAGCCAGGTCTCCCCCTGGGCCATGGCCCCCAGCATCAGGCCGCGGTGGGTCACCGACTTGTCGCCGGGCACCCGCAGGCGGCCGCGCAGGGAGAGTGTTGGAGTGATCAGCCGTTCCATCCCTGGGGATTATAGCCTCGAGCCCCCTCCTCCCCCGCCCGTGGCGGGGGAGAACCGGGCCGGAGCAGGCCTCGAGCCCTGCTTGCGCCTCCCCGAGCCGCCGGCCGCCGGGTGGATCCCGCCCGGCCCCGCGCGGCAGGCCCCCTTTCCCGTGTCAGGAGCGCCGGAGCTCATGGGAAAGGGCTCGACGCCGCTTTGCTATAGAGTGAGTTCATATCGGGGTATACTCATCCAACCGGCGTATAGTGGGGCGAGTTATGGACGGTATTCACAACCAAGCAGATCCCCAATATTGGTCGAAGCTGCAATTGGTGGCAGACACCCTCAAAGGCATTCAGGGCCCGGTCGTGGTCGTCTCGCACGTTGACCCCGACGGCGACGCCATCGGCTCGAGCCTGGGGTTGGCCCGCGCGCTCAAGGCGCTGGGCAAGCAGGTCACCTGGATCGCCAGGGTGCCGCGCTACCTGAGCTTCCTGGTCAGGGAGGGCGAGGCCAGCCCGCCCATCGAGCGCGTGCCCGAGGGCACCACGCTGGTCGTGGTGGACGCCGCCGAGCCCAGCCGCGTGGAGGGGGCCCCGGTCGAGGGCTTCGTGATCAACCTCGACCACCACGGCACCAACCCCCGCTTCGGCGACCTGGCGGTCGTGGACCCCTCCAAGGCCGCTACCTGCCAGATCGTCAAGGAGCTCATCGACCTGCTCGAGGTGCCCTGGACCCCCGACCTGGCCACCGTGGTCCTCACCGGCCTCATCACCGACACCGGCAACTTCCGCTTCTCCAACACCACCCCCGAGCTGCTCTACACCGCCGCCGACCTCATCGCCCACGGCGTCCCCTACGCCGAGCTCACCGACCGGCTCCAGTGGCGCCCCCAGGCCTACTTCACCAGCCTGGCCCAGGTGCTCTCGACGGTGCAGTTCCACTTCGGCGGCCTGGTGGTCACCGCCCACATGCCCCCCGGCGACTACGAGGACGACTCCGACGACTACGTGGGCCAGATCCGCTACGCCGAGGGCTCGCAGCTCGCGGTGTTCCTGCGCCAGCGCGGCCCCGACGTCAAGGTGAGCCTGCGCAGCCGGGGCGGGGTCTCGGCCCAGGCCGTCGCGGTCAAGCTGGGCGGCGGGGGCCACGTGCCCGCGGCGGGGGCCACCCTGCGCGGCGTGACCCTCGAGCAGGCCTACCCCAGGGTGCTCGCCGCCGTGGAGGAGGAGCTGCGCCGCTCGGGCTACCTCGAGGCCGCCTGAACCCCCAAGCCCCGAAGGGCGTGAACAAGCCGGCCTCCCCGTGAGCGGGGGAGGCCGGAGCGCTGGCCGGAGCGTCCCGCTCAGCCGATGATCTCTTCGGGCTTGAAGAAGATGCCGATCTCGCGGGCGGCGCTCTCGGGGCCGTCGGAGCCGTGGATGATGTTCTCGTCCACGGTGGTGGCGAAGTCGGCGCGGATGGTGCCGGGGGCGGCCTCCCAGGGGCGGGTCGCGCCCATCAGGCGGCGCATCTCGCTGATGGCCTGGGGGCCCTCGACCACCATCGCCACCACGGGGCCGCTGGTGATGAAGTTGACCAGGCCGTCGAAGAAGGGTTTGCCCTTGTGCTCGCCGTAGTGGGTCTCGGCGGTCTCGCGCGAGATGACCATCTTCTTCATGGCGACGATCTTGAAGCCCTTGCGCTCGATGCGGTTGATGATCTCGCCGGTGAGGCCGCGGCGCACGCCGTCGGGTTTGACCATGATGTAGGTGCGTTCCATACCGCCCAAGAGTCTACCCGGCCCCGGTAGGGGCGGCAAGCGGAGGGCGGTGGGCCGTGAGGGCGCTATCCCTCACCGCTCGAGCCGGAACGTCACCCCCACCACCGCGGTGATGTCCTTCTCGATGGCGGTGGTGTCGAAGGAGCCGTAGTCGTCAACCTGGGTGGTGTTGCGCGGGGTGATCTGGAACACCCCCATCCGCGCGCTCTGGGCCACCCCGATGCGGCCGCCGGTGCCCTGGGCGATGGTCTCGGCCCGCAGGCGGGCGTCCTCGGTGGCGGCCTTGAGCATCTCCAGCCGCAGCTCGGGGAGCTTGGTGTAGAGGTACTGGAGGTCGGACTCGAGGGGGATCCCCTGGGCCAGCACCGCCTCCGACACCTTGCCCGCGGCGGCCGTCACCCCGTCCACGTCCTCGCTGGAGAGCTCGAAGGACTGGGAGAGGCGGTAGACCGCCCGCTGCACGCGGCTGCCGTCGGGGCGGGTCTCCTCGGTGGAGAGGGTCTCGGCGTTGATGGTGCTGAGCTTGAGGCCCGCCAGGTTCTGCGCGGCGACGGCGGCGCGGAACTTCTGGCCGTAGCCCTGCAGGCGCTGGTAGGCCTCGGTCACGCCGAAGGCGTCGGCGTAGAGCCGCCCGCGCCAGACCACGTTGTCCGAGCGGATGGCCTTCTTGGCCGAGCCGGTGACGCTGATGGTCTGGTCGCTGCGGGCCTCGACGACCGCGCGCCCCGCCATCCAGCCGGTGAGCACCAGGGCCACCGAAAGGGCCAGCAAGCCGAGAAACAGTTGAGGAAAGGTGCCACGCATGGGTTCTCCCTTGATTCGAGCGATTCGACCAGCCCGGGGGTCAGAGCCTCAAACCCGCGCCAAGCCTTGACGCCTCCAGCCTATACCCGTCGCGGGTTAGAGCGGTTTGCCCGGCGGCGAACCGCGCGACTGAGTGCCCGCCCGCTGGCTCTCCGTCATCCTGGGGCCCCCACGGGAAGCGTTGGGGCTGTACAGGGCAACGCGAAGGCGTAGGGCCGATGGAAACCACGTGGGTAAGCTCCCCGTGGGGTACTTAACGCTGGACCTCGACCTCGAGCTTGACGTTGCCCCGCTTGGTCTGGCCCAGCATCCGCTTTACGCGCAGCACCCCCAGGCCCTCGGCCACCAGGGTGTCGCCCTCCTTCACCTCGTCCTTGGCGCTCACCGTCCTGCCCGCGATCTTGACCTTCCCGGCCTTGACGCCCTGGGCGAAGTAGTTGCGCGAGACGCCGAAGCCCTTCGAGCCCACCGCGTCCACGCGCAGGCTGGGCACCACCACGCTGCGGGTGCGCTCGCGGGACCTGGGCAGTTCCTCGGGCAGCGCCTCCCGCACCGCGAAACCGGCCTCCTGCAGGGCCTTGAGCCCCTTGGGCAGCGTCACGACCAGGAAAGCCTCCCGGGCCTCCTCGAGGTCGCCCAACAAGCCCGGCTCGAGCACGCCGCGCAGCCGGTCCTCCAGGGCCTCGAGGTCGCCCTCGAAGCTCAGCAGCGCGACCTTGGTGGGGTCGGAGACCTGGGGGACCTCGGGCGGGAACAGCACCGCCACCTGGCGCTCGGCCATGGGCAGGCCGCCGAAGAACTCCAGTTGCAGGCCCTCGGCCTTGGCCTGGCGGCGCAGCTCGTCCTGCTGGTCGGGCTCGAGGAAGGGGGTCTGCACGACGCGCCCGCCGCGGGCCTTGCTCACGTAGCTCTGCATAGGCTCGATGATAGCAGGCTACACCCCCCCGCCCTGCCGCCAGAGCCGGGCGTAGAGGCCGCCGTGCGCGAGGAGTTCGGCGTGGCGGCCCTGCTCGACCACCCGGCCCCCCTCCAGCACCACGATGCGGTCGGCGGCCTGCACGGTGGAGAGCCGGTGGGCCACCACCAGCACGGTGCGGCCGGGGCGGGCGGCCTCGAGCGCCGCCATCACCCGCGCCTCGCCGGCGGGGTCGAGGGCGCTGGTGGGCTCGTCGAGCAGCAGGACGCGGGCCCCGCGCAGCAGCGCCGCCGCCAGCGCGAGCCGCTGCCGCTGGCCCACCGACAGCCCGGTGCCCTCGTCGCCTAAGGGGGTGTCGAGGCCGTGGGGCAATTCCTCGAGCAGGCGCACCTGGCGCAGGGCCGCCTCCATCCCCGCCCCGGAGGCGCCGGGGGCGAGGGCCTGGAGGTTCTCCCGCACCGTGCCGCCGAAGAGCAACGGCTCCTGGGGCACCCAGGTCACCTGGGCCTGCAGGAAGGCCGGGGCGTAATCGTGCAGCGCCCGCCCGTCGAGGCGCACCTCCCCCTCCTGCGGGCGGTACAGGCCCAGCAGCAGGCGCAGCACCGTGCTCTTGCCGCTCCCCGACGGCCCCACCAGCGCGGTGAGGGTGCCGGGCTCGAGGGCGAGGTCGAGGGCCTGGAGCACCGGCTCGCCGGCGTAGGCGAAGCGGACCTGGCGCAGCTCGAGGCGGCCCTCGAGCTGCTGCGGCCGTAGCGTGCCCGTGGCGGGGGCGGCGGGCAGGCGCAGCAGCTCCATCACCCGGCCCGCCGCGCCCTCGGCCTGCGCGAGCAGCATCCAGCCCCGCGAGAGGGTCTGCAGGGGGGTGAGGGTCAGGGCCAGCAGGGCCAAGTAGGCCGTGAGGCCGCCCAGGCTGAGCTTCCCGGCCTCGACCTGGCCCACGCCCAGGAAGAGCAGCAGCACCAGAATCGCGCCCGTGGCGAGCTGCGAGAGCGGCAGGTACAGCGAGCCGAAAAGCACCCGGCGCAGGCCCAGCGCGAAGTGCCGCTGGCTGTGCCGGGCGAAGCGCGAGCGGGCGAAGCCCTCCAGCCCCAGCGCCCGGATGAGCTCCAGCCGCCCGAAGCCCTCGGCCATGCCCCCCGCCAGCCGCTCGGCCGCCTGCTGGGTGCGCTCGCTCTGCGCCGTGACCTGGCGGCCCACCCAGCCCAGCAGCAGCCCCAGCACCGGCAGGCACCCCAGCAGGTAGAGCGTGAGCTCGCCGTAGGCCAGCACCATCTGGGCGAGCAGCGCCAAGAGGGTGAGGCCCTGGATCAGCACCGTGCCCAGCCCGAAGAAGATGAAGCTCTCGAGCTCGCGCAGGTCGGCCAGGATGCGCCCGGAGAGGGCCGCGGGCGAGGCCTCGAGGCGGGCCAGGTCCACGCGCAGGAGGTGCGCGAGCAGCCGCTCGCGCAGGTCCTTGGGCAGCCGCACCGAGAGGTAACCCACGCAGGCCTCCTGCAAATAGCCCCCCACCGCCAGCACGCTGAAGAGCCCGAGCCCCACCCCCAGCAGGCCCGGCAGCTCCCCGAAGCGCCCTTGGGCCAGCACCTCGTCGAAGAGGGGCCGCACCAGCCAGGAGGGGATGAGGGCCTGGGCCAAAGCGGGCAGCAGCGCGGCCCCCACCGCGAGCAGGAGGTAGGGCCAGTACGCGCGCAACAGCCGGAAGAGGACGGGTACTCTCATGCGACTCTAGTAGAATCTACATCGCACTGTGGATTCAGGATGAATCTGGAGGCTCAGCCTGGTTCACGGAGGCTCGAGGCCGCCCCCGCACGACCGCTCCGCCCTCCCCTGCTTCCCCACCGGTCGCCGCGCGCCTGGACCCATTTTCGGGAGGAAAGCTCGATGAAGCGCGTATTGACCTCACACGGACAGATCCTCATCCTCGGACAGCCCCACAGCCGCTCCACCGACGTCATCGACCCCATCTCGGTCTACAACCTGGGCCCCGGCCACCTCATCGTCACCCGCATCGGCTTCGCCCCCGACAAGATGAGCCAGCGCCGCCGGCAGTTGCAGGACGTGTACAAGCCCGTGGCCCCGGGCCAGGAGGTGGTGGTGCTCGACCGCGAGATCTACCAGCAGTGGGTCAGCGAGCTTCGCCCCAACGAACGCGCCGACTTCGACACGACCATGGTGATGGCCGAGCCCAAGGGCAACAACAACGTGGCGATCCTCGAGTTCGTCGCCGAGGCCATCACCCCCAACGGCCCCACCAGCACGGAGACCACGGTGCTGATCAGCGTGGAGGACGGGGTTTTGCGGGTTTTTCCGCGGTGAGGGCCGGTGTTGATAGCTGGGCGCAGGGCGTATGACCCGCGCCCGGCGCCCTACGTCGTACGTCGTACGCAATACGCTAAACGCAAGACGCAATACGCCAAACGCCTCGTTCCCCCCTTGCTAAGGGGGGCTGGGGGGATAAACCCTCCCCGCGTGCGGGGAGGGACGGGATGGGGGTAACCACAGGCCACGAGCTGAAGGCTGACCGCTGACGGCTTACATTCCCCCGAGCGCGTTACAATCGGCCCGATGGCGCTGGACGAGATCCTTCTGCTGACCAACGGGCCCGGCGAGCTCTCGACCTGGGTGCCCCCGGTGTTGCGGCGGCTGCGCGAGCGGGTGCCTGGGGCTCGGGTCGAGCTTTTCCTGATCCGGGACCAGTTCGCCACGGGGACCGAGGAGACCAAGGCCCGGCAACTGCCGCTCGACGCCATCTCGGGCCGCACCGACTTCCTGGCCCGCCTGGCCCGGGGCAAGCGCGGGGGGCGCGGCGTGGTGCTGATGCTGGGCGGTGCCCCCCGCGACGCGGTGCTGCTGGGGCGGGCCACCGGTTACCCGGCGTATGCCTACAGCTTCAACGGGAAGGCCTGGCGGCGCGGCCTCGAGGCCTACCTCCTCGACTCCGAGCGCAGCGTGCAGCAAGCCCTGAAGCGCGGCGCCCGGCCCGGCGAGGCGCGGGCGGTGGGCAACCTGGTGGTGGACGCGCTCGAGGACGCCCTGCGGGCGGGGGCCTCCTGGCCCCAGGCCGACGTGCTGCTCTTCCCCAGCAGCCGCCCCTTCGCGGTGAAGTACATGCTGGGCTTCATGCTCGCCGCCGCCGAGCACATCGCCGCCGCCCGGCCCGGGCTGCGCTTCGCCTGGGTCAAGAGCCGCCTGCTCACCCAGCGCTCCGTCGAGGAGGGGCTCTCGGCCCGGCTGGTGCGCGAGTTCGGCGGGGTGGGCGGCACCTTGCGGGGCGACCGGGTGGTGAGCGAGGGGGGCCTCGAGGTCGCAGTGCTCGACGAGGACCTGCGCTACGGGGTCATGCGCCAGGCCAAGCTCGCCCTCACCATCCCCGGCACCAGCACCCTCGAGATGGGCTTCCTGGGCCTCCCCGCCGTGGTGCTGCTGCCCCTGCACAAGCCCGAAGCCATCCCCGTGCCCCTCGAGGGCGTCCTGCACTGGATCGGCCTTCTGCCCGGCGGCAAGTGGCTGCGCCACGAGATCGTGCGCCGCCTCGAGGCCCGCATCCCCCACCTGGCCCTGCCCAACCAGTACCTGGGCGAACGCCTCTACCCCGAGATGCGCGGCATCTTCAGCCCCGCCGACGTGGCCCAAACCGCGCTCGAGACGCTCCAACCCGCCTCCCAGGCCCACATCCGCAAACGCCTGGGAGAGCTCGAGGCCAAGCCCGGCGCAGACGAGCTGGTGGAGGTGATTCTGGCTGCGCTCAGCCGTCAGGGGGACGGGAAGCGGTAAGCCATAAGCTGTCAGCTATCAGTCATCAGCAGGAGGCTAGTGGCTCGTGGTTCACCCCTCCCCGTCCCTCCCCGCACGCGGGGAGGGGGTATCCCCCCCAGCCCCCCTTGCTAAGGGGGGGAACAAGGCGTCTGGCGTCTTGCGTTCGGCGTACGGCGTACGACGTAGGACGTACGACCCGCGTTCTGCGTTTAGCGTTTGGCTATCAGCTATCGGCTATCTGCGTCCGACGCTCAGCCATCAGCTATACACCACCGCCACCCCCCGACGCCCGACGTGCGCCGGCACCCGCAACTGCTCCAGGGCCCGCTCCATCAGCACGTCCCGGCCTTCCGCCAGCGCCTTGAGGTCGTCGGGGACGAGCACGTTGGGGGTCAGGCGGTCGGGGTAGAGGCTCCCGTCGGCGCGCAGGGCGCGGCTCACCGAGATCTGCAGGCCGCCGCCGTTGGGCAGCAGGAAAAAGCCGGTCGAGGTGTTGGCGACACCCCGGGTGGGCTCCCCGACCACCGGGTAGCCCGCGTCCTGCAGGTCGAAGGCGAAGTACTCGGCGCAGGAGGCGCTGCGGCCGTTGACGATCACCACCACCGGGCCCTGCCAGCGCACGGGCTCGAAGAGGAAGCGCGCCCGCTCCTGGCCGCCCTCCCTCGAGTACCACACCCCGTTGCGGAAGCTCCACTCGACCGTCGAGCTCGCGCTCTGGAACTTGCGGTAGGTCTCGCCCACGAAGGCCCCCGCCGCGCTCTGGCACTCCTGCGCCGAGCCGCCGGAGTTGTCGCGCAGGTCCACGATCACCGCGCGGGCGCCCCGCTCCAGGGCGTCGCCCACCAGCGTGTGGACGCGCCGCCCGGTGCCGGGGGTGGCGAAGGAGGGGATGCGCAGCACCGCCACGCCGTCCTCGAGCAGGCTCAGGGAGGGGAGCTGGCGCAGGGAGAAGCGCTGCGGCGTGAGGGTGAGCTCCAGCCGGGCCCCCGCCCGCAGCACCTCCAGCACCAGCGGGCCCCCCTCGGCCACCCGGGCCTCGAGGAAGGCCGCCCGCTCCGCGTTCGCGGCGGGCAGGGGCTGCCGGTTGACCGCCACGACGCGGTCGCCGCGCCTGAGCCCGGCCTGCTGGGCGGGGCTCTGGTCGAAGACCTCGAGCACCAGCAAGCCCTCGAGCCCCTCCACCGCCCGCAGGCTGGCCCCCAGGCCCGGCCGCTCGCTCTCGGCGCCCTGGAACACGCGCTGCACCTCGCGCAGCCGCTCGGGCGAGAGGTAGCGGGTGTGGGCGTCGGCGAGCTCGCCCACCAGCTCGCCCAGCACCGCCACCGCCTTGTCGTAGGGGCAGTCGGCCTGGCCCTGGCACAGCTCGCTCAGGCGGGCCTGGTACTTCGGCTGCAGGGCAGAAGGCGGCGTGGCGGAGATCCCGGCGTAGCGGGTGATGAGCAGGTTCATGGCCTGGTCGAAGAGGTCCTGGGCCGGGCTGGCCCAGGCCGCCGACACCACGAGCACCAGGCCCCACAGCCATAGCCGCAGGGCGTGGCGTAGCGTCACGCCCCCCCCGCGCGCCCTAGGCGCGAACGCTCCCGGTTGGGTCATGCCCCGAATTTAGCCGAGCCCGGCCCCGCCCGCGAGGGCCGGCCTCACTTTGCCGGGGCCTGCAGCACGCCGTTGCGGGGCAAGGGCTTTCCGGCCGCCATCGCGGCCAGGCGCTGCACCCCGGCCTCCAGCAGGGCGTCGCGGCCTTTGAGGAGGGCCTCGAGGTCGTCGGCGAGGACCTGGTTAGGGGTCACGGCGTCGGGGTAGGGGCGGCCGTCGCGGCGCAGCACCTGGGTGGTGGTGATCTGCAGGGCCCCGCCGTTGGCGAGGTTGTAGAAGCTGGTCACGGTGTTGCCCACCCCGGCCGTGGCCTCCCCGATCACCGGGTAGCCCGCGTCCTGCAGGTCGAAGGCGAAGTACTCGGCGCACGAGCCGGTGGACTTGTTGACCAGCACCACCGCCGAGCCGTTCCAGCGGGCGGGCTCGAGGCTGTAGAACACGCTGCGCTGCCCGCCGCTGCCCAGGTAGGCCTGGCCGTTGCGGAAGCCGTACTCGGTGAAGCCCACGGCGCGCTGCAGGCGGCGGTAGGTCTCGCCGGTGAAGGCCGCGGCGGCCGTGATGCACTCCGTCACCAAGCCCCCGCCGTTGCCGCGCAGGTCCACGATCATCGAGCGGGCCCCGGCGGCCTGGGCCTGCCGCACCAGCTCGTGCACGCGGGTGCCGATGACCTGCGAGCCCAGGAAGCTGGGGATGCGCAGCACCGCCACGCCGTCCTCGCGCAGGCTGAGGCTGGGCAGGCGCTGCAGGCTGATGCGGGCGGGCTGCACGGTGAGGCCCAGGAGCTGCCCTGCCCGCACCACGCTGAGCTGTAGGGCCTGGCCCGCGGCCGTGGCCTCGTTGAGGAAGGGCACCCGCCGGGGGAGCTCCTGGGGGAAGGGCTGGTCGTTGACCGCCACGATGCGGTCGCCGCGCTTCAGGCCCGCGGCCTCGGCGGGGCTGCCGCCGTAGACGTCGAGCACGATCACGCCGTCGTAGGCCTCGAGGTAGCCCAGTTGCAGCCCCAGCCGGGGCTTGTCGCTGGTCCCGCCGCTGAGGGCGGCCTGGTGCTCGCGGTAGCGCTCGGGGGTGTAGTAGTTGGTGTGCTTGTCGCCCAGCTCGCGCAGCAGCTCGGCGATGACCTCCGCGCCGGTGCCGTAGGCGCACTCGGCCTGGGCCTTGCAGGCTTCCTCCAGGCGCAGCCGGTACTTGGGCGCTAAGTCGGCGGGTTTGAGGGGGGAGACCCCGTAGTAGAGCGTGTTCAGCAGGCCGACGGCCTGGTCGAAGAGTTGCTGGGCGGGGCTGGCCGACGCCAGGCCGAGCACCACCACCAGCGCGAACAAACGCGGCATGGCGCCCATTCTATTGAGCGGCCGGGATCTTTTCGCGAAACTTGACCGCCGAGCATTAAATTCGCGTTCATACAACGCAGGCCGCGAAGCAGCGGGGCGGGCACCCCGCCCGCCCCACGGGTCGTCACGCCGTCCGGAGGCTATTCGCCCAGCTTCGACACCAGGGCGTTGGCCGCCCCGATCACCAGCACCAGCCCGCTGCCCGCCATCGAGGCCCCCCGCAGCCCGTCGGCCAGGGCGATGGCGTACGCCCCCGCGAGGATGAGCCCAATCCCGAGCGCCACAATCAACCGCGAAATCCACTGCCGCATGCTTCCCTCCCAACTTTTGCAGCCAAGCCTAGGAGAAGCCGGGGGGCAATTTTGTGAGCGCATGACTCAATTAGCGCCGGGGTTAAGGCCAGCTAAGCGCCGCGGGCTCATGCAGCGGCGAGCCCAGCCCGTCAGCCGAGCTTGAAGGGCGTGCGCTGGCCCGCCAGGGCGATCTCGCGGGCCTCCTGGGGCACCCACGACAGCGCCAGCGTGGCCTGGTAGGCCCGCAGGGCCTTCTCGCGCTGCCCCAGCACGTCGGCGACCTGGCCGTAGCGGGCGAGGGTGTAGCCCGGCAGGTAGGCGGGGTGCTGGAAGTCGGTGTGGACGAGCTGCTCGAGCAGGGCGAAGGCGTCCTCGAGCTGCCCCGCCGCCAGGTAGACCTGGGCCGCGCAGTACATGGCCTCGGGGCCCTCGACCTCCTGGAGCTGCCGGAGCAGCGCCGCCCAGTCGTCGCCCTCCTCCAGCCGCCAGGCCCGGTCGAGCACGCTGCGCTGCCGCTCGGCCTCGGCGGGCGCGTGCTCGGGGGCGGTCTGGAGGCCGGGAACCTGCTCCAGCAGCAGCGCGTAGTCGAGCACGTCGGCCAGCACCGCGTAGCGGCCCGCGGGGAGGCTTTGCAGGCGGGCCGCCACCTGCTCCACCCGCCGCCGGCGGTGCCCGGTGCCCGGGCCTTCCCCGAAGAGCCGGGCCAGGCCCTCGAGGTAGGCCCGCACCGGCTCGAGCACCCCGGGAGCGGCCCACTCCGCCGGGGCCTTGGGCTGGGTCAGCACGGCCTGGAGGCCGGCCTCGAGCCCGGCCGCCTGCTCGAGCAGCGCCTGGCCCCGCGGGTACTGCGCCAGGGCCTCGCGGAACTGCTCGCCCTCGGCGCGCAGGTGCTCGAGGGCGTCCAGCGCCTCGACCGGCACACCGCGGGCCTCGGCCCACGGCAGAAGGTGGAAGAGGGCGAGCTCGCCCGCCTCGCGCCAGCGGCCTTCGGCCAATTCCTGCGGGCCGTAGGAGGCGAGGAGTATCTTGGTAGGGCTGTGGGCCTGGACGAGTTCCCGCAGCGTCACCGCGTTGTAGCGCGGGTGCAAGATGTGAAAGGGACCGAGCGTGGCGAGGATCAGCGACGACATCCGGCGTATCATAGACTTCAGCGACCGCAATTACCGTCTGGCGATGCTCAATGGGTGGTTCGTCTTCCTGGGCGACGCCTTTTTTAACGCCTCCATCGTGCTGTCGAGCTTCGCCGCCAAATTGGGCGCGCCCAACGCCGTCATCGGGCTGCTGCCGGCGCTGCTGAGCGCGGGCTCGATGATCCCCCAGGCCTTCGTAGCGCCCTACGTGGCCCGGATGCCGGTCAAGGTGGTGCTCTACCGGCGGGTGGCGGTGCTGCGGGTCTCGAGCCTGGCCTTCATCGCCCTGGCCTCCTTCGCGCTGGGCAACCGCCCCGACCTGCTGCTCGCGTGCTTCGTGCTCGGGCTGGCCCTCAACGGCCTGGTCACCGGCTTCTCCTCGCTGCCCTTCTGGGAGACCGTCGCCAAGACCATCCCCATGGAGCGCCGGGCCGCGCTTTTCGGCGGGCGCAACCTGGTGGGCGGCCTGCTGGCCTTCCTGGCCGGGATCCTGGTGCGCTTCCTGCTGGGCACGCCGCTGCCCTTCCCCATCCCTTACGCCATCCTCTTCACCCTGGGCACGCTCGCCTTCGGCATCGGCTGGTACCTCTTCGGCCTCAGCCACGAGCCCCCCGACGAGGGCCGCCCCGCCGAGCGCATCCGGTTGAGCCTCCCCCTCAAGGACTTCGCCTTCCGCCGCTTCCTGCGCGTGCGGGTGCTCTTCGCCGTGGCCTCCATGACCGAGCCCTTCTACGCCGCCTACGCCGTGCGCAAGCTGGGCCAGAGCAGCGAGATCGGCCTCTACCTCACGCTCTACACCCTCGCCAGCGTGCTCTCCAACCTGCTGTGGGTGCGCCTGTCCCAGCGATACGGCTCCAAGCTGCTCATCCTCAGCGGCGCGAGCCTGGGCATGGTCACGCCCATCCTGGCCCTGCTGCTGCCGCCCAGCGCCTTCGGCCTGGTGTTCCTGCTCCAGGGCACCTACCTCGCCGCGCTGGGCTTGGGCAGCACCACCTACCTCCTCAACACCGCCGACCCCCAAAACCGCAGCTCCTACATCGGCCTCGCCAACACCGTCGTCGGCGTCGTCTCCTTCTCCCCCGTCCTGGGCGGCCTCCTGGCCGACAGGCTGGGCTACGCCGCGCCCCTGCTGGTAGCGGCGGGCTGCTACGGCTGGGGGCTGTACGCGGGGCGGAAGCTCGAGGGAAGGGTTTGAGCGGTAAGCCGTCAGCCCTCAGCTACCAGCCGTCAGCGGGAGGCTCGTGGTTACCCCCTCCCCGCGCGGGGAGGGGATATCCCCCCCAACCCCCCTTGCTAAGGGGGGAACAAGGCGTATTGCGTTTTGCGTTTTGCGTTTTGCGTTTTGCATCTTGCGTTTTGCGTCTTGCGTACGACGTACGAC
>NZ_QXDL01000476.1:0-523 GCF_003574345.1 Calidithermus terrae | reverse complement strand
CCAACGACAGAGAGCCCGCTGGGGCCTGAACCCGCCCACCAGGGACCCTCCCGCAGCCCCGTTCCTAGCCCCTCCAGCCCTTCTCCCAGCGCTCCCAGCGGCACAGGCGATCCGCGCCGGGGCACGGGCTGGGATGGGCTTGTGAGAGAAGTTATCGAGGCACTGCCAGAAGCTATGGCAAAAGCGAATAAGACACTTAGCAGGGAGGATATTAACCGTACTGCCCCTCTAATAATCGAGGAATGTCGTAAGAACCCTCCTTATTGCGAGTTTCGCGAGATAGATATAACCGTATTTCTAGGGTTAATGTTTTCTTGCCTGAAGGGTTTCTTTCGAACGACATAGCTCTAGCCGAAGCAAGATTACTCGCAGACCTAATTCTGCTGATGCTTAGAAAAAAGAGGGGGCGTGGGGGAGCTATAATCCCCCGGACTTTCAGTCCGTGGGATACATGGACTCCCCCACGCGCTCCGAAGGAGCACATAGCATAGTGGGCGGCGGATGTGCTATCATATGCACGTGC
>NZ_QXDL01000475.1:0-545 GCF_003574345.1 Calidithermus terrae | reverse complement strand
GGTTGTCCACGGTGGGGGGGAGGGCGGTCTCCTCGAGGAAGCCCTCCTCGAGCAAGGCGCTCTCGGCGGGCGCCTCCGCCGGGGCGGCTTCCTCCGGCGGGGCCTCCTCGTTCACCATCCCCTCGTTCTCGGCGGCGGCGACCTCGACCTCGTCGTGGGGGTCGGGCGCGGGGCGCTCCTCGGGCATGCTAGCCCTCCTCGAAGACCACGATCACGTTGCCGAAGGCCAGCTCGTCGCCGCTGTGCAGCGTGGCGGGCTCCACCAGGCGCGGGGAGTAGGCCGCCTCGCCCGCCCGCTTGACGAACACGCCGTTGGTCGAGCCCAGGTCGCGCACCTTCCAGGCGCCGCCCTCGAAGAACAGCTCGGCGTGGCGGCGGGAGATGTTCTCCGAGCCCTGGATGCCGGTGAGGTCGATCTCCACCGGGCCGGTCGAGGCGTCGAAGCGGCCGACCACCAGCCGGGGGCCCTGCAGGGGGATGACGTCGGAGGTGAGGGCGCCGAAGCGCTTGAGGGTGAGGCGGGCCGGGCGGAAGGCGGCCTACTC
>NZ_QXDL01000474.1:0-320 GCF_003574345.1 Calidithermus terrae | reverse complement strand
GGGTGAGGGCGCCGAAGCCCTCGAGCAGGGCATACAGCAGGGCGGGGGAGGGGCTTTCCAGAACCGGCACGGGGCCAGTATAGGGCTGCCCACAGGCCGCAGGACGCCGCAAACGGGAAGGCTTCCAGAAGGTGTTTTGACTTGATACAACCTTGACAATTCGTAGTAGGCTGTGGGCGGTATGAAACGCACCCTCGCGGCAGTGCTCGGCCTGGTGGCCCTCGCCACCCTGATCGCGGTGTCCTTCGCCTTCGCCCAGGCCCCGATCAAAGTTCGCATCGGCTTCAACCCCACCCAAAACTCCGACCAGCTCCGCCCGG
>NZ_QXDL01000473.1:0-583 GCF_003574345.1 Calidithermus terrae | reverse complement strand
GGGATACACCCTCCCCGCGCGCGGGGAGGGTGTATCCCCCCCGGCCCCCCTTGCTAAGGGGGGTGACAAGGCGTCTTGCGTCTTGCGTTTGGCGTCTCGCGTTTCGCGTACGACGTACGACGTAAGACGTACGACCCCCGGCGTCTTGCGTTTTGCCTTCAGCTATCGGCTATCAGCTATCGACCATCAGCGTCCGGCACCGGCCCTCACTGCAGCCTTATCGTCACCCCACCCGGGCTCGGCACGTCCAGCAGCACCTCTTTAGGCTCGCGTCCGTCCACGCGGATGCGCACGCGGTAGGCGCCGGCCTTGTCGAACTGCACGGGGCCGGGGACTTCAGCGATGGTGCGCTCTTTCTCCAGGGTGGAGCCGGGGGGGGCCTCGAGGATCTCGACGCGGCCGCGGGAGCCCGGGGGGTCGAGGCGGAACTCCACCACGTAGCCGCTGACCGCGGGCTCGGGGCGGGGCCACAGCCAGACCCCCAGCGCCACGGCCACGACCAGCAGCAACACGCCCAGGTACATCAGCGCGTTGCGGCGGCGGGGTTGCGGCTCGATGACGCTGAAGGGGGGCTCGAGGGGGT
>NZ_QXDL01000472.1:0-584 GCF_003574345.1 Calidithermus terrae | reverse complement strand
CATCCCCATGCCCCCCGCCTTCGTCCCGCGCGACATCCCCCCCGAACAGGCCGAGGTCCTGCGCCAGAGCTACGACCACGGCCTCGAGGCCCTCGTGAAGCAGGCCCGCGCCGAAGGCGTCGAGGCCCACACCCAACTCCTCCGCCGCGACGACGTGGCCGACGCCATCGTCGAAGCCGCCCAGGACCACGACTGGATCGTCATGGGCACCCACGGCCGCGGCTGGCTCGGCCGCCTCCTCCTGGGCTCCGTAGCCCAAAGAGTCGCCCTCCACTCCCCCATCCCCGTGCTGGTAGTTCCCAACCGCCCCCAAGGCCGCCCGGCGTGAGAGGAAAGGCTAATAATACCCGATTCGGTTAGTTCGTCACCGAACGGTGACGCCGCCCCGCCTTGGCGGGGCGGCCGACCGAAGTTATCCGCGTAGCGGAGGGCGGTACCGCCCCTTGGAAGGGAGACGCTTTCTTCGCCGACCGTCAGGGAGGGGTGTGCCCTGGGATTCAAAAAGATAGCCTCTGAAGATCTTTGGTTTGGATGACTATCTTTTTGAATCCGGTATAACTAGTGGCTCGTGGCTTGTAGTGGAC
>NZ_QXDL01000471.1:0-608 GCF_003574345.1 Calidithermus terrae | reverse complement strand
CGCCATCCCCGACCTCGCCCCCCTGGGCCGCGCCGCCCTCGACGCCGGGCTGGCCGGGCTGGCCCCCATCCAGCGCCTGGCCCAGCAGATGGGCCTGCAGGCCCAGCTCTCGGCCTGGCTCGAGCGCCTGGAGCCCTCGCGCGACCCCGAAGCCTGGGCCCGCACCCTCATCGACTCCCTCCCCGAGGTGCGGGCCGGGCCGCGCCGCGACCTGCTGCTCGAGCGCGCCAAGGAGGCGGGGCGCATCGCCTACGGCCCCGACTTCCGCCGCTGGTGGGCCGCGCTGCTCACCGAGACCTACGAGCCCGTGCGCCCGCCGGGCGGCGTCCCCCTGCTCACCCCGACCCTGGCCTCCGGGGTGCGCTTCGCCAAGCTCTACCTGACCTACGCCGTCGAGGGGGCCTACGGCGCGGGCGAGCGCGAGGACTACTTCATCCCCGAGGAGGAGCGGCTGGCGCTGGAGGCCCTCTACGCCCGCGCCGGCCTGCCCCGGCGCTTCCTGGGCCGCGACCCCCTGATCCTGCGCGAGCTCGCCACCCGCGCCCCCTGTGTGACCATCACCTACCCCGAGGCCGACCAGAGCGGCCCCCTCGAGCCCGAGCCCGTCC
>NZ_QXDL01000470.1:0-637 GCF_003574345.1 Calidithermus terrae | reverse complement strand
GCACGTCTCCCACGTGTTACTCACCCGTCCGCCACTGGCCGGCCGAAACCGGCCCGTGCGACTTGCATGTCTTAGGCATACCGCCAGCGTTCACCCTGAGCCAGGATCAAACTCTCCAAGAACAGGCACGGCATTTAAGCCGTGATTGATTTGAAGCTGTATCCCAGATATGGGATTTGTGGCTTACTGACTCTCTCTTTTCAAGGTTCGTCTGCTCGAGGCTTGCCTGAGCAGCAACGGCTACTGTAGCAAGCCCCCCCAAAGCTGTCAACCCCTCCCCTCTATATACAGAGAAAGATGCGTGCTGTGCGAGTTTCGCCAACTAAAAACCGTCCCGGCTCGAGGCCCTAGGCCAGGGGGCTGAGCCCTGGTTGGAGCAGATCCAGCCTAGCTGGGGCGGGGGGAGGGTTCACCCCCTCGAAAGCCGCTCGGGTTTTTGGTCAAACTTGCTGATCTAGACAGTGCTTGTGCCTCGAACGAGGACACCCCTATTGACAACTTTTGACCCCCGCGGTAATCTACTCGTTGCGCTGTCCAGAGGGCGGCGCGGGGACCTTGAAAGCGAAGGAGTCGAGAGAAGCGATGAGATCACTGCTCCTCGGCCGCCGGGGGCGCGGGCGCCGTAGGGATACGGGGC
>NZ_QXDL01000047.1:0-21616 GCF_003574345.1 Calidithermus terrae | reverse complement strand
CGGCTGCAGCGGCCTGGAGCTGCTCGAGCAGTTCAAGCGCGAGCGAACCCACATGGCGCTGGTGGTCGATGAGTACGGCAACCTGCAGGGCCTGGTGACCCTGCACGACATCCTCGAGGCCATCGTCCGGCGCAAGCTGAGCGAGCTCGAGCGGCGGCTCAGCCAGGCCCAGGCCGACGCAGCGCCCCGCCCCTCGAGGCCTGCCCCCCAGGAGCCCAAGCCCCAGCCCAAGCCGGCCAAGGCCCCCGCGAAGCGGACGCCCTCCTTCGGCACCGACAACCGCGCCATTTTGAACGGGATCGTGTGGAGCGAAATTCTCAAGGAATCCAAAGGCCGCGCCTACCTCAACAAGCGCAACCCCCGGCTGCGCCCGCGGGTTACGCGGTAAAGGAGCCGTGAAACTTTGCCAGAAAGCACCAAGGAAGTCCTCATTCCCCTGCAATCCGCGCAAGAAGCCATGGCCCTCATGGGCCAGAGCGACCGGAACCTGAAGCACCTGCGCAAGCTCTTGAGCGCGCAAATTGTGGCCCGCGGCCACGAAATTCGCATCCAGGGCGACCCCGAGGAAGTGGAGCTGGGCGAGCGGGTCGTGCGCGACCTGCTCACGCTGCTGCGCCAGGGGGCCGAGATCGACCAGAACACGCTCGAGCAGGCCGTCTCGCTGGCCCAAGGCGGCGGCACCCTCACCCAGACCACCACCCCGCAGGACATGGGCGAGATCCACCTGCCCGGCCGCCTCAAGCCCAAGACCGCCGGCCAGACCCGCTACGTCGAGGCCATCGCCCACAACGACATCACCTTCGGCATCGGCCCCGCCGGCACGGGCAAGACCTACCTCGCGGTGGCGCTGGCGGTGGCCTTCTTCAAGGCCAAGAAGGTCAAGCGCATCATCCTCACCCGCCCCGCGGTCGAGGCCGGGGAGAAGCTGGGCTTCTTGCCCGGCGACCTCCAGGCCAAGATCGACCCCTACCTGCGCCCGCTCTACGACGCGCTCTTCGACATGATCGACGCCGAGCGCTTCGAGCACTACCTGCAGTCGGGGGTGATCGAGGTGGCGCCGCTGGCCTTCATGCGCGGCCGCGCCCAGCCGGTTTACAGCAAGGTGCTCACCCCCCTGGGCTGGCGGGAGATCGGCAGCCTCGAGCCGGGCGACTGGGTGATCGGCTCGAACGGGAGGCCGACCCAGGTGCTCGGGGTCTACCCTCAGGGCAAAAAACCCGTCTTCCGCGTCACCTTGACCGACGGGGCCTCGACCCTGGCCTGCGCGGAGCACCTGTGGGCCGTGCGCACCCCTTCCGACAAGCGCCGGGGAAAACCTGCCCGGGTCCTGCAGACCCAAGAACTCCAGGCTAACCTCAAGACTGCCCACCCGCACCGCTATGAGCTGCCCCTCGTGGCTCCGGTGGAGTTTCCCGCGCAGGATGTGCCGCTTGACCCGTACGCGCTGGGGCTACTGCTAGGGGACGGCTGTTCCACCGGGAAGACCACCCCGACCTTCGCCACGGCAGACCCTGAGCTGGCCCAGGCCCTGGGGGCCGCGCTCAGTCCCTTGGGTGTCACCCTGACCCACAAGTCGGGGCCCGACTACGCGCTCAACCACCGGGACGGGCGAAGGGGTGGGGTGATCGTCGCCAATCCCCTCACCCGGGTGCTGCGGGAGTTGGGCCTCGAGGGCACGTACTCCCACGCCAAATTCGTGCCGGAGCGCTACCTGTTCAACAGCAGCGCCGTCCGGCTAGCCGTGCTGCAGGGTCTGCTCGACGCCGATGGCGGGCCGGTGACGCAACGGGGCCGCACCTGCCGGGTCCACTACACCACCACCTCCGAACGCCTGCGGGATGACGTGCTCTTCCTGGTGCGCTCGCTGGGCGGGGTGGCCCGCTGGCGAACCCGCAAGGCGGAGGGGCGTAAGCCGAGCAGCGCCACGGGGCGGGAGATCGGCTACCGTAAGGATGCCTATATCCTCGACATCCGCCTGCCCGCAGGCATCACTCCCTTCCGCCTCGGCCGCAAGGCACGGGCTTACGCGCAGGAGGGAGGGGGACGCCCCACGCGCTTCGTTAAGGCGATCGAACCGGCGGGCGAGGCCCAGACCGTCTGCATCCGCGTGGCCGCACCCGATCACCTCTACGTGACCGAGGACTTCATCCTCACGCACAACACCCTCAACGACGCCTTCATCATCCTCGACGAGGCCCAGAACACCACCCCCGAGCAGATGAAGATGTTCCTCACCCGCATGGGCTTCAACTCGAGGGTCGTCATCACCGGCGACGTCACCCAGATCGACCTGCCCAAGGCCCAGAAGAGCGGGCTGATCGAGGCCATGCGCATCCTCAAGGACATCGAGGGCATCGCCATGATCTACTTCCGCGAGTCGGACGTGGTGCGCCACCCGCTCGTCGCCCGCATCGTCAAGGCCTACGAGTTCAGCCAGCACAGCCCCGGCGGCGAGACCTCCTGAAGCGCGCGATGCCCCAGATCGACCTGATCGCCCAGACCAAGGTGCCCAGGGGCCTGCGACCCCGCCTGCGCAAGGCGTTGGGGCGGCTGATGCAGGAGCTGGGCTACGGCGAGCACGCCCTCACCGTCGTGCTCACCGGCGACGCCGAGATCCGCGCGCTCAAGAAGCAGCACTGGGGCGAGGACGCCCCCACCGACGTGCTCTCCTTCCCCACCTTCGAGCCCGGCGACCCCTTCGTGCCCCCGCACCTGGGGGACATTATCATTAGCCTGGACACCGCCGCGCGGCAGGCCCGAGAGCAGGGGCACGGCCTCGAGGACGAGGTGCTCATCCTGGCAGCCCACTCCCTGTGGCACCTGCTGGGCCACGACCACACCACGGAGACCGAATGGGCTGGGTTCCACCGCGTCCAGGCACAGATCCTCGAGCTCTGAGGGGCCTGCGGGCCTCCTTCGCGTTCGCCTTCGCGGGCCTGCGCTACGCCTGGAAGAGCCAGCGCAACTTCCGCCTGGAGTGCATCGCGGGGGGCGCGGCCTTGGGCCTGTCGCTGTGGCTGGGGGTGGGCCTGGTCGAGGTGCTGTTCTTGATCCTGGTGGTGCTGGCGCTCGAGCTGCTCAACACCGCGCTCGAGGCCGTCGTGGACCTGGCCTCCCCCACCTTCCACCCCATGGCCAAGGCGGCCAAGGACACCGCGGCGGCGGCCGTGCTGGTCTCGAGCGTGCTCTCGGCGGCCATCGGGGTGGTGCTGTTCGTGCCCCCCCTGCTGCGGCGGCTGGGATTGGCGTCCTGACCGCGGCGAAGGCGGCCCGGACGCGTGCCCAACGCTTACGGCACGTTGCGATCGCTCCAGGGCAAATGTGGGCCTGTTTCTGTCGGGGCACTTCAGGGGGTGTGTTAGAATCACAACTGTTAGGTTATGGATAACCCTTCCAGTCGTAGGGCTGTCGCCGCCTTCCCCCCTGCACAATCCGCTTCGTTCCGCAGGACCCGAGCCGTGCCGTGTGTTTTAACGCAGGGAAACGCCCCTGTGCCAATGCCCTATTCCCCATTGCTCCACCCCCATGTGGCCTGCTCAGCCCTAAAACCGAGCGCCCTATGGAAATCCTGATCGTCGTGATCCTGACCCTCTTCAACGGGGTCTTCGCTATGTCGGAGTTGGCGCTGGTTTCCGCCCGCAAGGCGCGCCTGCAGCAGCAGGCGGAGGACGGCAACCTCGGGGCCAAGGCGGCCCTCGAGCTCCTCGAACACCCCAGCCGCCTGCTCTCGACGGTGCAGGTGGGCATCACCGTGATCGGGACCGTGGCCGGGGCCTACGGCGGCAGCACCATCGCCAAGAAGTACCTCGAGCCCGCCGTGGCGCAGGTGCCGGTGCTGGCGGCGTACAAGCAGGAGATCGCCTTCGCGCTGGTGGTGCTGCTGATCAGCTACCTCTCGCTGGTGCTGGGCGAGCTGGTGCCCAAGCGCCTGGCGATGCGCAACCCCGAGCGCATCTCGACCATCGTGGCCTACCCCATGCAGTTCGTGGCGATGGTCAGCAAGCCGCTGGTGTGGCTGCTGACGGCCTCCACCGAGGCCGTGCTGCGCGTCTTCGGGATCCGCGGCGCCTCGGAGTCTACGGTCACGGAGGAGGAGATCAAGGTGCTCATCGACGAGGGCACCAAGGCCGGGGTCTTCGAGGAGGCCGAGCAGGAGATCGTCACCAGCGCCTTGGACTTAGCCGACCGGCAGGCGGTCTCGTTCATGACCCCCCGCCACGACATCGTCTGGATCGACCTCGAGGAGCCCATCGAGGTCATCCAGCGGCTCATCATGGAGAACCCCCACGCCCGCTTCCCGGTGGCCGAGGGCGACCTCGACAAGGTGGTGGGGATCATCCGGGCCCGGGACCTGCTCGACGGCGACCTCAGCAAGGAGACCATCTGCGCGCGCATGCAGAAGCCGCTGGTGGTGCCCGACGGCTTCAGCGGCCTGGAGCTGCTCGAGCAGTTCAAGCGCGAGCGAACCCACATGGCGCTGGTGGTCGATGAGTACGGCAACCTGCAGGGCCTGGTGACCCTGCACGACATCCTCGAGGCCATCGTCGGCGACCTGCCCGGCAGCGACGACAACGAAGAAGAGCCCTGGGTCGTGGCCCGCGAGGACGGCAGCTACCTCCTCGACGGCGCCCTGCCGGTGGAGGAGCTCAAAAAGCTCTTCGACCTCGACGAGCTGCCCGAGGAGGACGAGTACCGCACCCTGGGCGGCTTCGTGGTCAACCGCCTCGAGCACATCCCCAAGGCCGGGGAGCACTTCACCTGGCACCACCTGCGCTTCGAGGTGGTGGACATGGACCTCAACCGCGTCGACAAGGTGCTCGTCCTGCCCCAGCAGCCCGAAGAAACCCCGCCCATGCCCGAACCCACCGAATAATGGACACCATCCCCGACCAACTCCGCGCCCTGCTGCAAAAAGCCTACGCCCCCTACTCGCGCTACCCGGTGGCGGCCATCATCCGCACGCCCAACGGGCGGCTGTTCTTCGGGGTCAACGTGGAGAACGCCGCCTACCCCATGTCCCGCTGCGCCGAGCAGGTCGCGGTGGGCGCGATGGTGGCGGGGGGCGAGCGCCGCATCGCCGAGGTCTGGGTGATGGGGCTCAACGCCCCCACCCCCTGCGGCGGCTGCCGCCAGGTGCTCAGCGAGTTCGCCGGGCCCGAGGTGGCGGTGCACTGCCTGGCCCAGGACGGCCAGGAACAGGTCTACCGCATGGCCGACCTGCTCCCCTTCGCCTTCCGCCCGGAGGACCTCGCCGAAGCGACCAAAACGGCTGACGGCCCGTAGCCCCCTCCGGCACGGCGGCCCGCTCGCGTTCGCGCGGGGGCGGGCGACGCGAAAATTTGAGGAGAGGCTCGCGGCCTCTCCCCTTCCTTTCCAGCACGCTAACGCAGAACTCCCTCGAGCACCTGCCGCACGTCCCGCTCCCAGATGCCGGGGATGCGGGCCTTGAGGTCGGCTTGCACCTGCACGCTGCCCAGGCCGGGGAAGCCGCTCAGGCGCACCGCGGCGTCGCTGCGCTCGCGGGCGCCGGGGGGTAGGCGCATGCTCAGGCTGACCTCGGCCACCCGGCTCCCCCCGATGAGCACGCGCACGGGCCCCTCGAGGCTGAAGCCGATGGGGTTGGGGTTGAAGACCTCGAGCCCGACGCGCAGGCTGCCGCCCTCGAGCCGCAGGTCGACTAAGCGGAGGGTGGGGAGCTGGAAGTTGAGGCTCACCTGCACGTTGCGGTCGATGAAGGTGAGCGGGCCCAGCGGCACGGTGACGGGCCCCACCGCCACCCGCACCTCGCCCGTGAGGCGGAAGCGGGTGGGCTGCCCGCTGACCAGCACGCCCAGCGAACGCGCCCCTTCGACCACCGGCACCCGCAGGCGGGCTACCGTCTCGCGGCTTCCGCCCGCTGGGAGGTCGACGGCGCCCAGGGTCAGGGCGAAGCCCGCCCCCGCCAGCTCGGCGGTGAGGGTGCTGTCGAGGACCAGCAGCGCGACGGCGTTGGGGTTGGTGAGCCTGAGGCGCAGGTCGAAGTCGGCGCTGCCCGCGAAGGGGTCGAGGCGCAGCAGGCGGAACTCGAGCAGCTCGATGTCGGGCGGCTGCGGGCGCACGACCTGCGGGACACAGCTCACCAGCAGCAGCAACAGGGCGATCAGCGGCCAGGCTCTCTTGGTCATCGGGATCCTCCAAGACTTCTCGCAGAAGTCGCTGATGGTCGACAGCCGATAGCCGGTATCGGCGTCAGGCACGGCAGTTCAAGGTGACTCGCGGAAGCACCCGCGAGAGGCCTAAGGAATCAGTCGCCCGTCACCAGCCACCCCTCGGCCTTGAGGTTTTCCAGAATTCCCTTGAACACCGGCCACAAGGGGCTCTCGGCGGGGTAGGGCGGGCGGGGGTAACCGGCGGGCAGGCCCAGGTAGCGCATGGCCTGCTTGAGCAGCACGAAGCCCCCCTGCCCCAGCACGCGGGCCAGGGGCTCGAGGCGGGTCTGCATCAGGTTGGCGGTCGCCATGTTGCCCGAGCGCCAGGCCTCCTCGAGCTGGCGGAAGGCCAGGGGCGCGAGGTTGGCCGCGGCCAGGATGCCGCCGCTGGCCCCCAGCGCCAAAGCGCCCAGGAAGGTGGGGGCGTGGCCGGTGAAGTACTCGAGGTCGAGGCTTTGCGACTGGTAGAAGGCCAGGCGGGCCATCTCGCCGCTGGAGTCCTTGAGCCCGCTGATGTTGGGGTGGCGGCTGAGGTTGGCGACGACGGGCAGGGGCATGTCGGCCTTGGTGTTCTGCGGCACGTGGTAGAGCCAGACCTGGGTGCCGCTGTCGGCCAGGGTGCTGAAGTAGGCCTCGAGCCCCTCGTTGCCCAGGTTGGCCGTGTAGTAGCGCGGCGGCGTGACCAGCACCGCCCGGGGCCGCACGACCTGGGCCTGCTCGAGGGCTTCGAGGCCCTGAACCAGCGTCTCCTCCATCAGCCCGACCAGCGGGGGCTTCCGGGGGCTGTGCACCGAGAGGCCCTTCTCCCGCTCGGCGCGGGTCAGGTGGACCCCCTCGCCGTTGGAGCCGTAGAAGAGGATGCCATCGACGTGGGGCTCGAGGAGCTGCGCCAGGTCGCGGAAAGCCTGGGCATCGAGGTTGCCTTGCCGGTCGAAAGGGGTGGGTATGGGGGGATAGATCACACAACACCTCGGCGTGGACGGGCCAACAGCCACATCACCAGATGAAGAATTACCACGGCCGCGACCCCGTAGAGGGCCACGGCGCGGCCCTCGAGGTACAGCCACAGGCAGTACAGGCCGAACCCGGCCAGCAGCACGCCCCAGCCCTGGCTGTAGAGGGGGCTGCCGGGGAAGAAGAGCTGCACCCCGTAGCGCCAGTTGGGGTAGTCGCCCGCGCCGCGGGGGCGGGGCAGGAAGAAGCTCAGCAGGGTGTGGAGCAGCAGCAACAAGAGCAAGATGCCGCTGACCCAGCCCACCACCGGGTTGTCCACGATGCGGACGTTGCTCCAGGTGCGCAGGAAGTCGCGGCGCAGGTCCTCGAGCCCCGCCTGGGTCACGGCCATCCACATCGAGCGCAGGGTGGGCACCCCCTCGCGCGGCACGCCCGCGTCGCGGTAGGCCTGCGACCAGGGGTCGCCCCCGATCCCCAGCACGTCCTGGGCGGCGGGGTACTGCGGCGCGGCCCAGAAGGCCTGGCTGAGGGACTTGGGGTCGTTGCGGCCCAAGAGGGCGGCGGGCCAGTCCGCGGCGACCCGGTAGAGCCGCTGGGACTCGGCCGGGTCGCTGTGGGCCAGGGCGTAGGCCAGCAGGCCGCGGGTCGCGGGGACGTCGGTGAGGCCGCGGAGGAGGTTCTGCGCGGCCTCGGAGCGCAGGGTGCCCCGGGTGAAGGCGTCGTCGGCCAGCAGGGCCTCGGTGCGGCGGGCGAAGCCGTACACCAGCACCACCCCGGCCAGCAACAGCAGCAGCGCCAGCAGCACGCCGCGCTCGGGGAAGGAGGCGTAGGCCAGCGCGGTGTGGCGCAGGCGCAGCAGGGGGTTGCGGAACCACCCCGCCAGCCAGCCCCCCACCGAGGCCAGGTTGCGCCGCTGGGCGGGCAGGTAAGCCAGCATCAGGTACAGCGCGACCAGCACGAACAGCCCGCCGACCACCCCGGCCAGGGCCAGGACCGAGCTCGAGCGCACCGGGGCCTCCCACGACTGCAGCGTGCGCAGGGCGGCGCGGTAGCGCAGGGCCAGGTCGGGGCGTCCCTGGTTCTCCAGCCAGGCGGCCTGCTGGAAGAGGGCCTGCCGCCCGCCCGGGACCTGCGGCAAGTAAGCCAGCAGCGTGTCCGACCACATCAGGCTGGCCTCGATGCCCTGGGCGCGGGCGGCGCGCATCTGCTCGAGCCAGGGGCCGACCCACAGCATCACGGCCGGGCCCCAGGGCAGCTCGGGGCGGTGACCCCGGCGCAGGAGGTCGCGGCCGAAGGCCCGGAGGTCCTGGGCGGTGAGGCGTTGCGGGGGCTGGGCGAGGTAGTGCCAGTAGGGCCGGGTCTCGGCGGGGCTCTGGTCCAGGGTGCGGCTGCCGGAGACCTCCAGCGCCTGGTCGAGGTCGCGGATCACCTGCAGGCTCTGCCAGCGGCCTTCGTAGGGCAGGCCCTGCAGCGCGTCGAGCTTCAGCCGGCGCCCGCCCTCGAGCTGCACGGTCGGCACCGCGTCGCCGGGCGCCGGGGCCTCGAAGGCCTGCACCTCGGCGGGGGGGTAGTAGCGGTTGGAGATCCGCGGGTTGCTGAGGTCAACCTCGAGCACCAGCGGCCCGCGGAAGAGGTAGGCCTTGCTGCCCACCACCAGCGGCTCGCTCCAGTCACCGGGCAGCGGGAGCCGCCAGTTGCCCACCTGCAGGCCGCCGTCGGCCAGCCGGGGGGCCTGGCTCTGGGCCTCGACGGTGCTGCTGGCCTCGAGGGTGCGGTCGGGCAGGGCCAGCCGGAACTGGTAGGTCCCCGCCGCCTTCGGGGTGTAGGAGAGCTTGAAGGCCCCCTTGGCGGCCTCCACCGGGACGGACTCGGTGCCGGCGGGCGATGTGACCTGCAGGGTGTAGGTGCCGTCGGGCAGGCTCTCCCCCGAGATCTCCAGCGTGCTTCCGGTCCGGCCCTCCGGAGGGGCGCTGAGGGTCTGGGCCAGGGCGAAGGAGACGGCGAGGAGCAGCACCAGGACGAGCCACCGCTGGAGCGTGGGCGCTCGAGGGGCTCGAGCACGGCACGGCTCAGGCCGCAGGCGTTGGGAGCGCATCGGCATGCGGCTATTGTATCGGTATCCCCTTCCTCCGGCACCCCAGGGGGTCTTCATGTCCGGCCTCTTCGGCGACAAGCCCCCCCTTCCGCGCTATAATCGTTGGTTAGTGCCAGCCCCAGACGGCTTGAGGCTGGTGGTGCTTTTTTGCCGTGGCCGGGCCCTGAGCCCGCCGTCCCCGAAGGCACCTCTGGAGGAGCAATGACCAAGAAACCCGTGTACATGACCGCTGAGGGCGTCAAGCGGCTTGAAGAAGAACTCGCCCACCGCAAGACCACCAAGCTCGCCCAGATCGCCGACGAGATGGGCGCCGCCATCGCCGAGGGCGACCTGCGCGAGAACGCCGGCTACGACGAGGCCCGCCGCGCCATGTGGGACAACAACAGCCGCATCGCCGAGATCGAGGACATCCTCAGCCGCGTGGTGGTGGTCGAAGCCGGCAACGGCACGCCCAAGGAGATCGGCGTGGGCGTGACGGTGGAGCTCGAGACCGAGACCGGCCAGCGCATGAGCCTCACCATCGTCGGCAGCGCCGAGGCCGACGTGTTCAGCGGCAAGATCTCCGACGAGTCGCCCATGGGTCAGGCCCTGCTGGGCAAGAAGGCCGGCGACCACGTGGAGATCCCCGGGCGCAAGGGCGCCCAGGTGTACCGGGTGCTCGAGCTGAAGTACGCCTGACGTCGATGGTCGATGGCCGGTAGTCGATAGCCAAAAACGTAGGGGCGGGTACGAGAACCCGCCCCTACCGCGTCTCGCGTTCAACGTTTAGCGTTGCGCATCCCGCGTCAGCCGATCGTGAAGGTGCTGTGCTTGGCCTTGAACTCCGGCTCCACGTGCACCGTGAGCCGGGCGCCGGGCAGGAGCTGGCGCAGGGTTTCCTCCAGCCGGTCGCAGATGTCGTGGGCCTCGGCCACCGGCATTTCTCCGGGCACCACCAGGTGGAGCTCGGCGAAGGTGCTGGGCCCGGCGCGGCGGGTCTTGAGGTCGTGGATCTCGATGACCTTGTCCTCCAGCACCAGCCCCTGCACGGCCTGGTGCAGGGCGAAGCGGATCTGCTCGAGCTCTTCGGGCTTGAGGCTCTCGTCCATCAGCCCGCCCACCGAGTCGCGCACCAGCCGCCAGCCCACCCACAGGATGTTGGCGGCGACCAGGATCGCCAGCAGCGGGTCGAGCAGCCAGAAGCCGGTGAGCCAGGCCAGCCCGACCCCCAGCAGCACGCCCAGCGAGGTCACCACGTCGCTGAGCACGTGCTGCCCGTCGGCCACGAGGGCCGGGGAACGGGCCGAGCGGCCGCTGCGGACGAGGAACACCGCCAGGAGCAGGTTCAGGCCCGAGGCCACCAGGGAGATCAGCAGGCCCACCCCCAACGCCTGGGGCGGGGCGGGCGCGAAGAGGCGCGGCCAGGCCTCGCGCACGATGGTGAAGGCGGCGAGCACGATCAGGACGCCCTCGAGCACCGCCGAGAAGTACTCGGCCTTGCTGTGCCCGTAGGGGTGGTTCTCGTCGGCGGGGCGGCGGGAGACGCGGACGGCCCACACCGCCGCCAGGGCCGCCACGATGTTGACGACGGACTCGAGCGCGTCCGAGAGCAGGGCCACCGAGCCGGTGAAGGCGTAAGCGGTCCACTTCAGGCCGAAGACCGCGCAGCCTACCGCCAAGCTCAGGTAGGCGGCCCGCAGCGGTTGCATCACTCGACCTCGGCGGGTAGGGCCTCTTCTTCCACCGGCCCCGCCTTGCGGGGCTTGAGCAGCGGGAACAGCAGCACGTCGCGGATGCTGGGCTGGTCGGTGAGCAGCATGGCGAAGCGGTCGATGCCAAAGCCCATGCCGCCCGCCGGGGGCATGCCGTACTCGAGCGCGAGCAGGAAGTCCTCGTCGGGCTCGGGGATCTCCTCGTCGCCCGCGGCGCGCTGCTCGAGCTGGCGCATGAAGCGCTCGCGCTGGTCGAGGGCGTCGTTGAGCTCGGAGTAGATGGGCGCGATCTCGAAGCCGGCGACGAAGAGGTCGCAGCGCTCGGTGAGGCCGGGGCGGGTGCGGTGCTTCTTGACCAGCGGGCTGATCGCCAGCGGCACGTCCATCACGAAGGTGGGGTTGACGAGCGTGGGCTCGACGTAGACCCCGAAGAGCTTGTCCAGGAGGCCGTAGTCGGGGGTCTTGCGCAGCTCGGGGTGGCGGGCGTCGGTCCAGGAGCGCAGGCGGGCGAGGTCGGTGGGGTCGAAGTCGAGGCCGGCCTTCTCCTTCAAGGAGCCCACGAAGTCGATGCGGGCGAAGGGGCGCGCGAAGTCGATCTCGAGCTCGCCGTAGCGCACCCGGGTGGTGCCCTTGACCGCCACCACCACCGAGTGCACGAGCTCCTCGACGAGCGCGCTCATGTCGTTGTAGTCGGCGTAGGCCCAGTAGGCCTCGAGCATGGTGAACTCGGGGTTGTGCTTGGGGCTGATGCCCTCGTTGCGGTAGTTGCGCCCGATCTCGAAGACCTTCTCGAAGCCGCCCACCAACAGGCGCTTGAGGTGCAGCTCGAGGGCGATGCGCAGGTTGAACTCGTGGCCCAGGGCGTTGTGGTAGGTCTTGAAGGGGCGGGCCTCGGTGCCCCCCGCCACCTCGTGCAGGGTGGGGCCTTCGACCTCGAGGAAGCCCCGCTCCTCGAAGAAGCGCCGGATGAGCCGCACGATCTGGGTGCGGGTGCGGAAGACCTCGCGCACCTCGGGGTTCTGGATGAGGTCGAGGTAGCGCTGGCGGTAGCGCACCTCCACGTCCTTGATGCCGTGCCACTTGTCGGGCAGGGGGTGCAACGCCTTGACCAGGGGCGTCCAGCGCCGCACCTTGACGGTGATCTCGCCGGTCTTGGTGGTGAACACGTGCCCCTCGACGCCCACGATGTCGCCCACGTCGAGCTTCTTGAGGAGTTCGAAGCGCTCGGTGTCGTTCTTGGAGAAGTAGAGCTGGATACGCCCCGAGCCGTCCTGGACGTGGGCGAAGACCACCTTACCCATGTCGCGCAGGGTCATGAGGCGCCCGGCCACCTTCACCTGCTCCTCGGGCCACTCCTGCTGGGGCTCGGCCCCCGCGTGGGCGGCGCGGATCTGTGCGGCGTCGTGGGTCTTTTCGAAGCGGTAGGGGAAGGGCTCGAAGCCGGCCTCCGCCAGGGCCTCGAGGTTGCGCAAGCGCTGCTGGGTCTGTTCGTTCCACTCAGGCATAGTTCCTCACAAAAGCAAACGCCAAACGCTCCCGATTCTACTCGGTTTCCGCGTTCGGCGTCGGCGAAGGTCGGGGTCGGGTCGCTGGTTCAAGCCTCCACGGAAACGATCTTGAACTCGCGTTTGCCCTTGGGGGTGTCCAGCAGCAGCTTCTCGCCCTTCTTGCGGCCCAGAAGGGCCTTGCCCATGGGCGACTCGTCGGAGATCTTCATGGGCACCTCGAGCACGGTGGCCTCGGCGGGCGAGACCACGCGCACCTGCATCTTGCCGCCGTGGTCGTCCTCGAGGTTGACCACCGCGCCCAGGGTCACCAGGTCGCTGCGCCCCGCCGACTCCTCGAGAATGGCTGCTCTCGAGAGGGTGTCCTCGAGGGTGTCGATGCGGGCTTCGATGCGGGCCTTCTCGCGCTTGGCGTCTTCCAGGCCCGAGTCGTCGTAGTCGTCGGAGGATTCCATCAGCTCCTGCAGGATGCGGGTGGCCTCGCTGAGGCGTTCACGCTCCTGCTCGAGCTCCTTGAGCAGGCGCTGGTATCCGTCACGGGTAAGCTGTACTTCACGCGGCATCGGGTTCTCCTCGTTCACTCGTCTGGGCGCGGGGCCCGTGGTGCTGACTACTTAAGCGAAGCCCCGGCCAAAGCCTGGGGCTGGAATCAAGAGGGATTTGTCAATCCCTAACCGCCCTAGATTATACTCCGGCGCAGCAATTCCCTCAATCGGCGCGGCTCGGCCAGCCCGTTGCACTGGGCGGTGTCGCGGCAGAGGGTGACGTAGCGCCAGCGCCGCCCCGAAGGCCCCACGCTGAAGCGGAAGAACTGCACCGAGGCCCGCGACATCTGGCGCAGGCAGGCCTCGCACAGCACCGGAGCCGTGGAGGGGGTGGCCTCGAGCGGCTCGAGCACCATCTCCAACGGCTCCTCGGCGATGTGAACCTTGCCTTCCTTGTCGCGGTAGTAAAGCACCTCACCGGGCGGGAGCAAATCCGGGTCTGTTCCGGGGAACAACTCCAGGATGAGCTCCCGCTCATCGAAGCTCGGTTCGCTCATAGTTCAGCCCAGCATACCCCATTCCGTAGAGATTTGCCGGATCAGCTCACCATTCGCCCTACCCTGCCCGCGGCTTTCTGGAGGCAGAGCATCCTGCAGGGGCCGATGGGCGGCGGAGGGCCTCAGGCGCGTAGACTGGGGCAACCATGAAGCGACTGGCCCTCCCCCTGCTCCTGGCGCTGCTCGGCTGTTCGGCCCCGCCCCTCTCCAACCCCTACGCCACCGGCGAGGTGCGGGTCATCGCCCACCAGGGCGGGGAGGGGCTGTGGCCCAGCAACACGGTGTACGCCTTCGAGCGCGCGGTGCGGATGGGCGTGGACATGCTCGAGCTCGACGTCCACCTGAGCCGCGACGGGCACCTGGTGGTCATCCACGACGACAGCGTGGAGCGCACCACCGGCGGTAAAGGAAAGGTCAAGGAGCTCACCCTGGCCGAGCTCAAGGCCCTGGACGCGGGCTGGTACTGGCCCCAGCGCTCCAAAGAGACCGACCCCCACCCCTTCCGCGGGCAGGGCATCACCATCCCCACGCTCGAGGAGGTCTTGCGCGCCTTCCCCGGCTTCCCCATGACCATCGAGATGAAGGCCGACGGCCTGGCCGGGCCCTTCTGCGCCCTGCTGCGCCAGCACCGCATGACCGGCAGGGTGATCGTGGCGAGCTTCCGCGACAGCGCCATGCACGACTTCCGCGAAGCCTGCCCCGAGGTGACCACCAGCCTCACCGAGAGCGAGATCCGGCCCCTGGTGGTGCTCAACCTCTTCCTGCTGGGCGACTTCTACACCCCGCCCGCCGGCGGCACCGTGCTGCAGATCCCCACCGCCGCCGGGGGCTTCGACCTCACCCACCCCCTGCTGCTCGGCGTGATCCGGCGCAAGGGCCTGGCGGTGCAGTACTGGACCGTCAACGAGCCCCAGGAGATGCAGCGCCTGATTAAAGCCGGGGCCCACGGCATCATCACCGACCGGCCCGACCTGCTGTTGCAGGCGCTAGGCCGGCAGTAGCGGGCTTTCGGCGGGGATGCCCAGCGCCCGCCGCGCGGCCAGGCGGCCCAGGATGGCCCCCACCACGTTGCCGGTCCCGCTGTACGCCCCGACCGCCCAGACGCCGGGGCGGACCTCCTCGAGCACGGGCCAGCCGCTCTCGGTGTAGGCCACCGAGGCCGCCCAGCGGTGGGTGACCTCGGCCCGCACGCCCAGGTGCTCGCGCAGGAAGCGCTCGAGCCGCTGCTGCACCGCCTCGCCCGGCTCCGCCGCGTGGGTCCACTCCCCTTCCCCGCCCTGGTCGCGGAAGCCGCCCAGCGCGACGCGGCCGTCGGGGAGCTGCTGCCAGTACTCGTAGCCCCAGCGGTAGTAGACCGGGCGCGGGAAGCGCACCTCGGGCGCGGGGGCCGTCGCCAGCATCTGCAGGCGTGCGGTGCGCACCCGCCCGGCGAGCTCGGGGAACAGGGCCTCGAGCCGCCCGTCCACCGCCACGACTACCCGCTTGCAGTGAACCGTCCCGCCGGGAGTCCGCACGGCCTGGCCGCTGACCTCCAGCGCCGGGGTCCGCTCGAACAGCAGCGCGCCCTCGCGCAGCAGGCCCTGGGCCAGCAGGCGGCAGCGCAGCAGGGGGTTGAAGGCCCCGTCGGAGGGGATCAGGATGCCCCGCCCCTCCGGGCCCTCGTAGGGCTCGGCGGGGAAGCCGTCGGCCCGCAGGGCCTGGAGGTGCTCGAGGCAGTCGCGGTACTCCTCGGCGCCCTCGGCGATGCGCAGGCTCCCCACCCGCCGGATGGCCTCGGGGGTCTCCCGGCACATGCGCTCGATCTGCTCGAGGGTGGCCCGGTAGACGGCCGCCGCCCGCTCCCGCCCCGCCTGGGCCACGGTCTCGTGGTAGAACCTGGCGAGCCCGGCCAGCAGGAAGCCGCCGTTGCGCCCGGCCGCGCCCCCGGCCACCGGGCCCGCGTCGAGGCCGACGACGCGCCGGCCTTGCTCCAGCAGCTCCCCCACCGCCGACAGGCCCGAGCCGCCGAGCCCCACCACGCAGACGTCGGCCTCGAGGTCGCCCTCCAGCGCCCGCAGCCCCGGCCACTTCGAGTCGTCCCAAACCGGCACGTTCATAACGGATCTCCTAGGGTTTCGCGGAAGAACTCGAGCACCCGCGCCTCGATCTGGGGCAGGTGCGTCTCGTTGATGAAGTGGTCGCCCTCGGGGATGACCCAGAGCTCGCTGGGCACGTCCACCTCGAGCAGCGCGGCGTGCAGGGCCTCGGCCTGCGAGAGGGGCACCTGCGCGTCGCGGGCCCCGTGCACGATGAGAAACGGGGCCGACCGCGGCGAGACCCGGCACACCGGGCTGGCCTGGGCGGCGAGGTGCGCGACCTCCCCGGCCCTCGCGCCCAGCAGGCGGCTCACCGGGCCCCGGGGGTCCTGCAGCTCCGCCTCCCACCCGGGGTCGAAGAAGTCGGCCGGCCCGCAGACGTCCACCACGGCCTGCACCTCGCCCAAGGCCCCCAGCAGCGCGGCCAGGTGAGCCCCCGCCGAGATGCCCCACACCCCCACGCGCCCGGCGTCCACGCCCCACCGCGCGGCATGGGCCCGCACCCAGGCCACGGCGGCCCGGGCGTCCTCGAGCTGCGCCGGGAAGGGCGCTTCGTGGCTGTAGCGGTAGTTGCTGCTGAAGGTCACGTAGCCGGCTCGGGCCAGGAAGGCGTTGATCTCGGGGTACTTGCCGAACATGTGCCAGCCCCCGCCGTGCAGGAAGAGGACGGCGGGGACAGGCTGCGCCGCGCGGTGTGTGGGCCTGAGCACGTCGATCCGGTGGGCCCGCCCGGCCTGCTCGCCGTAGGGCAGGTCGGGGATGAGCTCGAGGCCGGGCGGCGGGGTGAAGGGCATAGCCGTCTAGAACCTACCAAAAAAAGCGGGCCGGGGACCTTAGTCCCCGGCCGTGTGGTGGAGGTGGAGGGATTTGAACCCCCGACCTTCGCCTTGCAAAGGCGCTGCTCTCCCGCTGAGCTACACCCCCGAAAGGGTCGAACGCCTAACGCCAAACGCTAAACGCCTGACCGGTTTGGAAGTATAGCAGCCCTTCCCCACTTCCGCAAAGGGCCCGCTTCACCTATAATCGGCCAGGTGTGCCGACGGCGGCACGGGGCAGGGAGAGGTCCCCGCGCCAGGGCCAAGGCCGCAAATTCAACTCTGCTCCAACCTCTCCCGCACGGAGGCTTATGCCCTTCAACATCAGCATCAAGGAACTGCTGGAAGCCGGGGTCCACTTCGGTCACGAGACCAAGCGCTGGAACCCCAAGATGAAGCGTTACATCTACGCCGAGCGCAACGGCATCTTCATCATCGACCTGCAAAAGACGATGGTGGAGATCGAGCGCACCTTCAGCTACGTGCAGGACCTCGCCATGCGCGGGGGCACCATCCTGTTCGTGGGCACCAAGAAGCAGGCCCAGGAGATCGTGGCCCTGGAAGCCGACCGCTGCGGGATGCCCTACGTCAACGTGCGCTGGCTGGGCGGGATGCTCACGAACTACAAGACCATCGCCAGCCGCGTCAACCGCCTGGCCGAGCTCGAGGAGCTCTTCGCCTCCGAGGAGATCAACGAGCGCGTCAAGACCGAGCAGGTGCGCCTGAAGCACGAGCTCGACCGCCTGCAGAAGTACCTGGGCGGCTTTCGCCACCTCAAGCGCCTGCCCGACGCGCTCTTCGTCATCGACCCCTCCAAGGAGACCATCGCCGTCAAGGAGGCCCGCAAGCTGGGCATCCCCATCGTCGCGCTGGCCGACACCGACTCCGACCCCGACCTCGTTGACTACATCATCCCCGGCAACGACGACGCCATCCGCGCCATCCAGCTCATCCTCTCCCGCGTCACCGACCTGATCGTGGAGACCCGCGGCGGCGGCCGTCCTGCGGCTGCGGCCCCCGTGCCCGCCGAGGCCGAGGGGGCTTCGGGCGAGGAAGCCCAGGCCTAGAAGAGAAGGTCGAGGGTCGAGCGTCGAGCGTCAGGAGCCCAAGACCCTCGACGCTCGACCCCTGAGATCCGAAGGATGCGTATGAGCCAACTCGAGCAGATCAAGAAACTACGCGAGCAGACCGGCGCGGGCATGAGCGACGTGAAGAAGGCCCTGGAGGACGCCGGCTGGGACATGGAGAAGGCCACCACCCTGCTGCGCGAGCGCGGGGCGCTCAAGGCCGCCAAGAAGGCCGACCGCGAGGCGCGCGACGGCATCATCGGCTACTACATCCACCACAACCAGCGGGTGGGGGTCATCGTCGAGCTCAACTCCGAGACCGACTTCGTGGCCCGCAACGAGGAGTTCCAGGCCCTCGCCAAGGACATCGCCATGCACATCGCCATGGCCAACCCCCGCTACGTCAGCGTGGAGCAGGTCCCGGCCGAAGACCTCGAGAAGGAGAAGCAGATCTACCTCACCCAGCTCCTCAACGAGGGCAAGCCCCAGCACATCGCCGAGAAGGCCGCCGAGGGCCGCATGAAGAAGTTCTACGAGGAGATGGTGCTCCTCGAGCAGCCCTTCGTCAAGGACGAAAAGGTCAAGGTGGGCGAGCTCGTGCAAGCCGCCATCGCCAAGATCGGGGAGAACATCGTGGTCCGGCGCTTCAGCCGCTTCGAGGTAGGAGCGTAAGCGATGCCCGGGGTCGAGGGTCGAGCTTCGAAGGCTCGATCCTCGATTTTCTTTGGCGCTTCGAGGCTTTAGGGTATGAAATACAAACGCGTACTGCTCAAGCTCTCGGGTGAGTTCCTCACCGGCGACGGCTTCGGGATCCAGCCCGAAGCCACCAAGACCCTGGCGCAGGAGGTCGCCAAGGCCCACGCGCTGGGGACCCAGCTCGCCATCGTGGTGGGCGGGGGCAACCTCTGGCGCGGGGCGCGGCAGGGGGTGGGGATGGACCGGGCCACCGCCGACTACATCGGCATGCTGGGCACCATCATGAACGCCCTGGCCCTGCAGGACGCCCTCGAGTACCTGGGCGTGCCCACCCGGGTGCAGACCGCCCTCACCATCCAGCAGGTCGCCGAGCCCTACATCCGCCGGCGGGCGCTGCGCCACCTGGAGAAAGGCCGGGTGGTGATCTTCGGCGGCGGCACCGGCAACCCCTTCGTCACCACCGACACCGCCGCCGCCCTGCGCGGCCTGGAGATGAACGTTGACGCCGTGCTGATGGCGAAGAACAAGGTGGACGGCGTCTACGACGACGACCCGCGCAAGAACCCCCGGGCCACGAAGTACGACACCCTCACCTTCCACGACGCGCTGGTCAAGGGCCTGCAGGTCATGGACGGCACCGCCATGACGCTGTGCCAGGAGCAGAACCTCTCCATCATCGTCTTCGACATGTTCAAGGAGGGGAGCCTCGAGGGCGTGATCCGGGGCGAGCCCATCGGCACGCTGGTGCACAAGTAGCCGGCGCCCTACGCCCGACCGGGAAGACCGTCGCCCGGCCGCGAAGCCCTGCGCCGTGTGCGTGAGGGATACGATAAGCTAGAGGATATTGGCCGTTGCTTTACCAGGAGGCGTTATGCTGAAAGACGTTTACGCTGAAGCCAGAAATCACATGCAGAAAGCCCTCGAGGCGCTCGAGCACCACCTCAGCGGGATGCGCTCGGGCCGGGCCAACCCCGCGCTGCTCAGCAACATCAAGGTCGAGTACTACGGGTCGCTCATGCCCCTCAACCAAGTCGGGACCGTCTCCGCGCCCGACGCCCGCACCCTGGTCATCCAGGCCTGGGACCCCCAGGCCCTCAAGGAGATCGAGAAGGCCATCCGCGACTCCGACTTAGGGCTCAACCCCAACAACAAGGGCGACTCCATCTTCATCGTGATCCCCCCGCTCACCGAGGAGCGCCGCCGGGACTTGGTCAAGTCGGTCAAGCACTTCGGCGAGGAGGCCAAGGTCGCCATGCGCAACGCCCGCCGCGAGGCGCTCGACAAGATCAAGAAGATGGAGAAGGAAAAGCAGATCTCCGAGGACGACCTCAAGCGCGCCGAGGCCGAGGTGCAGAAGATCACCGACGAGTTCGTGCACAAGGCCGACTCGGCGGTGCAGAAGAAGGAGCACGAGATCCTGGGCAGCTAACCTGCCCACAGGCCGGGCGCCAGCCGGAGGCGCTGTCCGGCCCCCGGCCCTGACCGACCCGTATGGAAAAGCCCACCCAGCAGGAGCAGGCTCGAGCCAAAAGCTCGAGCGACTCGCTGGCTACCCGCTTCGTCTCCTCCGTCATCGGCTTCGCCCTGCTGCTGTTCATCATGTGGGTGGGCTTGCCGCTGATCCTCCCCGTGCTCATCGGGATCCTGTGGCTGGCTACCGCCGAGCTGCGCGACATGCTCCGCCTGCGGGGCATCGAGCTCAACATGCAGTTCCTGCGCTGGGGCGGGGTGGTGATGCTGCTGTTCTCGCTGCCGCAGTTGCACCACATCTACCCCGGCATCCCCTGGCGGGAGGTCGCGCTGGGGCTGGTGCTCATCGGCGCCTTCAGCTACGAGCTGCTCTACGGCGCCAACATCCCCCGCTTCGCCTTCAGCCTGATGACCTTCCTCTACGTGCCGTTCATGCTGGGCTATCTGGTGCTGCTGCGCTACACCCCCGACGCCGTGCAGGGCTTCTGGACCCTGCTGCTCCCCCTGTTCGCCAGCTTCAGCACCGACGTGGGCGCTTACTTCGTGGGCAAGTACTTCGGCAAGCGCAAGCTCGCCCCCAGCATCAGCCCCGGCAAGACCGTCGAAGGCTCCATCGGCGGCATGGTGGCCGGCTTCCTGGGGGTGCTGCTCATCGCCGCCCTAGCCAACGCCGCCGTCCCCTTCCGCTGGGTCGAACTGCTCGCCGTCAGCCTCCTCCTCTCCCTCTCCGCCCAGCTCGGCGACCTCACCGAGTCCATGCTCAAGCGCTACTGCGGCGTCAAAGACTCCGGCGCCTTCCTCCCCGGCCACGGCGGCCTCCTCGACCGCATGGACAGCCTGCTCTTCAGCGTGCCGCTGACGTATTTCCTGTTGCGGATTTTCGTGGGGTAGGTTGGGAGAGGGCCGGCAGCCGGTAGCTGAGCGCCGGGCGCGGGTCGTACGTCGTACGTCCTACGCCGTACGCAAGACGCGAAACGCCTCGTTGAAATGAATCATCCACTGGGGTTGTGCCCGGCCCGCAGGCCGACTACAGCCCCACTTCCCCTACACCCTCCGACGGCGGAGCGGGGGACACCAAACCGCAGCACCGCAAACCAACCCCCTCCCCACCGGCTAACGAGGGAAAACCCCGGCCGGTCAACTGCAACCTCCCAGACGGTCAGCGTCCCGGGCTTTGGGGTAGACTTTGGGCCGATGCCCGAAGCTTCGTCTGACAAACGTGTAGTCGTGCTGGGCTCCACCGGCTCCATCGGCACCCAGACCCTCGAGGTCTGCCGCTGGCGGGGCTACCGCGTGGTGGGGCTGGCGGCAGGGCGCAACCTCGAGGCCCTCGCGGCCCAGATCGAAGAGTTCCAACCCGAGACCGTGGCCGCCGACGAGGCGCTGCACGCCGAGCTGCGCCGCCGCTTCCCCGGGCTCGAGCTCGCCTCCGTCGAGGAGGTCGCCGCCCACCCCGCCGACGTGGTGGTAGGGGCTGTCCCCGGCCTCGCGGGGCTCCCCGGGGTGCGGGCGGCGGTGCGGGCCGGGCGGCGCGTGGCGCTGGCCAATAAGGAGAGCATGGTGGCGGCCGGGCCGCTGCTGTGGGCCGAGGCCGAGCGGAGCGGGGCGGAAATCCTCCCGGTGGACTCCGAGCACTCCGCCCTCTTCCAAAGCCTGGCCGGCGAGCCCCTTTCCGGCGTGGCCGAGCTCATCCTCACCGCCTCCGGCGGCCCCTTCCTGCACGAGCCCGCCGACCTGCGCCACGTCACCCCCGAGATGGCCCTGCGCCACCCGCGCTGGAAGATGGGGCCCAAGGTGACCATCGACTCCTCGACGCTGTTCAACAAGGGCCTCGAGGTGCTCGAGGCCGTGCAGCTCTTCCGCTTGCCGCTGGAGAAGGTGAAGGTGCTGATCCACCCGCAGTCCTACGTGCACTCGCTGGTGCGCTTCCACGACGGCAACCTCAAGGCCCAGCTCGGGCCCACCGACATGCGGCTGCCCATCCAGTACGCCCTCGCCTACCCCGAACGCCCCCCCAC
>NZ_QXDL01000469.1:0-654 GCF_003574345.1 Calidithermus terrae | reverse complement strand
GACGCTGTGGTACTACCGGGCCCTGGCCGACGCCTTCCTCGAGCACGGCCCCCTCGAGCCGGCCCGGGAGCTCGACGAGGTGGTGAGGCGGCTCGAGGCGGAGGCGGCCTCGAAGGGGACGACCTAGCGGCGGGAGCCGTGGGGCCGGGACGGCCAGGCACAGGAGACAAAACCCTTGCTGGGAACACCGCCACAGGTGTGGGGGAAGCGCTCGAGCTCGTATGGTTCAGCGCCCAGGCCCGGTGGGCCGTGGAGAACGCGCTCTACCTGGGCGTGAAGGCCAGCGAGGCAAAGACCCCGGTGCCCGAAGCCACCGCCGACGCCCAGCGGGGCCTCCTTCGGCCCCAGCCCCGTGCGGCCCGGGGGGAGCTCAGGCTCAACCTCAAGGGCACCGGCTGGGCCGGCACCGGCAACACCTCACCTACACCCTGGTGCTCGACAACAGCTACCTCGGCTACGCCTGCGGCTTCAACACCCGCGGCGGCACCACGGCCTACCTCACCGCGCCCCCGCAGCCCGGCCGGCACCACCCCGACCTACGAGGGCAGGAGCGACGCCCCCACCGCCACCACCCACGACCCCTTCCAGCGCCCCATGCCGCACCACCAGGACCACCCCGGCGAGCGGCTGCCGGCCTCTCACCCGGCCTTCGAG
>NZ_QXDL01000468.1:0-655 GCF_003574345.1 Calidithermus terrae | reverse complement strand
CCCCCGCCCAGCGGCGGCGCCAACCCCACGCTGCTGCGCAGCTACATGTGGATGCAGAGCAGCCCCGAGGGCGACCAGCCGGCCGTGGAGGCCATGTTCTACCGCCCCCGCCAGTTCACCACCAACAACACCCTCACCGACGCGCAGAGCAACTGGACCATCAACAACGCCGGCAGCTTCCAGGGCTGGGACGTGCTGCTGCCCCCCAACGGCGGCAAGCACGGCAGCGTCTGGCAGTACGACAAGTCCACCTTCATCAGCCTCACCCTCAACCGCGACGCGCGGCTGGCCATCGTCTGGCGCGCCGACCCCACCAAGGTCCCGAGCTGGCTGAAGAACAACTGGACCCAGCAGGGCACCGTGCGCATCAACAACGCCGACCGCCAGGTGTACGTCAAGAACTTCAGCGCCGGCCAGACGGTGCAACTGGGCTCGGTCTACGACCCCGGCCAGCGCCAGGCCCAGAACCTCTTCACCTACCTGGTCCTCTTCGGCGAGAAGGACGGCAGCGCCTCCCCGGCCCCGGCCCAGCTCGGGAGCCCCGCCGCCGAGCCCAACAAGGCCTGCCCGCAGTGGGTGCACGACCAGTACACCACCGAGGTCACCATGCCCAACGGCGCCAAGCGGGTCCTCGCCACCTGGCACCCCCAGGTCG
>NZ_QXDL01000467.1:0-669 GCF_003574345.1 Calidithermus terrae | reverse complement strand
GGCGACCCCTGGGGCGTGGGGGCCCGCTTCGGGCAGGTCTGGCGGCTGGCGCCCTCCGAGGCGGTGGCGCTGGAGGTGCAGGTCAGCGAGGCGATCGCCCCGCACCTGCTCGAGCTGCACACCTCGCGCGGCTTCGGCCGCTGGACGCTGGCCGAGGAGGGCGGCCTCACCCTGGTCCACCACACCTGGGCCGCGGAGGGCGCGGCGGCCTGGGCCCCGCTGCTGCGCGCCGGGGCGGAGGGCCTGGCCCGGCACCTGGGGCTGTGCCTCAAGGAGCAGGGCAGTTGGCTGCGGCCAGCGGGCGAGGCCGGGGGGCTGCCCCCCTGGTACTGAACGGCCGGGGCGGTAGCATGGGCGGGTGGAGCTGGAAATCCGCCGTGCCACCCCCGAGCAGGCCGTCCTGGCGAGCGCCATCCTGACCGAAGCCGCCGCCTGGCTCATCGGGCGCGGCGAGAAGCTGTGGGAGCCGGAGTGGCTCACCCCCGAAAAGCTGCGCCCGGTGGCCGAGCGCGGCGAGCTGTACCTGGCGTGGCTCGAGGGCGAGCCCGTGGGCACCATCACCCTGCAGTGGGAGGACGAGCCCTTCTGGCCCGACGTGCCCGCGGGCGAGTCGGCCTTCTTCCACAAGCTGGCGGTGCGGCGTGGGGTGGCGGGGCGGGGGGTCTCGAG
>NZ_QXDL01000466.1:0-676 GCF_003574345.1 Calidithermus terrae | reverse complement strand
GGTCGGGGGGGATATTCCTTCCCCGCACGCGGGGAGGGTTGGGGAGGGGTAAACCACGAACCACAAGCCACAAGCCACGAGCCTCCCGCTGATGGCTGACCGCTGATAGCTGACCGCTTATCGCCCTTAACCTTACACCCCCGCCGGTAGCGGACGGACACGTCCTGGGTGTACCCTGGGTCTATGCCCCAAGCTCAAGCAAACCTGTTCCTGACGGGCTCGAGCGAGCTTGTAAAGGGCGTTTTGAGACTTTGTAAAACGAGAATCACATAATGTAAAACCGGGCTTGACATTTTATAAAGGTATGCTTTACACTCCTTGGTAAGGAGGTAGAGCATGTTCGGGTTTCACGAGTTCGAGACGTACCGGCTGCACAACCAGGAGCGGCTGAACCAACTGCGGGCTCAGGCCCAGGTGGACCGCCTGCTCCCTCGCTACTCCCTGCGGCGCCGTGCCGCGCTGGTGCTGCGCCGGTGGGCTGAGGCCCTCGAGGCCCCCGCGCCGCGGCGCGCCGCGGCCGCCTGAGAGCCTGGAGGTTACGGACCATGACCCGCCGTGAACGCGTCGAACAGCTCGTGGCCGAGGGCAAGCTCACCGCGCTGGAGGCCCGGGTCCTGCTCGAGAACCTCCCCCCACAAGACCCCCCGGAGGGGGCGGGGGCAACTGAGCCTCCCCC
>NZ_QXDL01000465.1:0-681 GCF_003574345.1 Calidithermus terrae | reverse complement strand
CTCCTCACCGGGCTGACCCTTTTGGCCTGCTGGCGGGCTCGGGCGCGGCCCGCGCTCGCCGCCCCCGAGCCCGCCAGCAGGCCAAAAGGGTCAGCCCGGTGAGGAGCGACCCCTGGCGACCGGGTTTCGGGCCCACCCAAGGGTCCGGGCCATGCAGGGCACGCATGGCCCTAGCACGGCACCGGGGCCGCAGGACATACAGCCCCGATCTTGAGCCCAGGGCTCAAGACCTGCCGAAAGCCGAGCGCGAGACGCCACCGCGTGCGCCTTTCCGAGGCTTTGCTGGGCCTCAGGCCCAGTGGAGCTCGAGCTTGGGCTCGAGCCAGCCGACCTCGAGGCCCCGCACGTTCTTGAGCAGGGGGCGGCGCCACTCGAGGGGTTCTTCGGGCGAGAGCGCGCCCAGCAGCTCCAGCAGCCGCGCCACGGCGGGCTCGCGGGCGGCCTGCGAGCCGTCCTCGACCTTGAGCGTGACGCCGACGGGGCCCCAGCGGCTCTCGCGCAGGGCCATGCCGTAGTAGCCGTCGGCGCCGCGCTTGGCGACGAGGCCGGGGACCTTTTGCATCAGCACGGTGTCGATGCTCTCGGGGCCGGCCACCAGGTCGGGGTGGGCGCGCATGGCCTGGTAGACGGCCTCGAGGCCCGCCCGGTAGGGCGGCAGCCACACCTCCTGCAGGGTGCGGG
>NZ_QXDL01000464.1:0-689 GCF_003574345.1 Calidithermus terrae | reverse complement strand
GCCGCCGGCTGCGTGCTGGGCGGGGCGGGAACAGCCACTCGCCCAGCAACCCGCCCAGCACGCAGCCGGCGGCGCCCAGGGCGGCGAAGGTGCGCAGGCTCGGTCTCATGGCTCAGGCGACCCGCCGCACCAGCAGGGCGGTAGCGTTGTCGGGGGCCCCGGCCTCGAGCGCCGCCTGCACCAGGGCCTGGGCGGCGGCCTGGGGGGTGGGGCTGCCGGAGAGGATCTCGGCCATGTGCCCGTCGCTGACCTCGCCCCACACCCCGTCCGACACCAGCACCAGCGCCTCGCCCGGGGCCAGCACCGCGGTGGGGCTTCCGGGCAGGGTGTCGACGTAGTCGGGCTGGGGCTGGCGCAGGTTGCCCAGCGAGCGCAGCACCTTGTTGCGGTCGGGGTGGCCCTGGGCCTCGTCGTCGGTGAGCATCCCGCTGGCGAGCATGGCCGCGACGAGGGAGTGGTCGCGCGTGAGCTGCCGCAGGCCCGCCCCGCCCCACAGGTACACGCGGGTGTCGCCGACGTGGGCTAAGGCATAGCGCGCCCCCACGAAGAGCACGCCGCTCAGGGTGCAGCCGCCGTCCCGCCCGGCCAGGGCCTGCAGCACGGCGGCGTTGGCCTCCCACACCAGCCGCACCGCCCAGTCGGCCTGCAGCTTGCCGGCCTCGTCCATGCTGCCCGAGGCGTCGATGACC
>NZ_QXDL01000463.1:0-713 GCF_003574345.1 Calidithermus terrae | reverse complement strand
CGTGTACAACGTGATTAATTGCTCCAAGCCCACGGTGGCGGCGCTCGAGGGGCCCGCGGTGGGGGCGGGGCTGGCGGTGGGCCTGCTGTGCGACATCACGGTGGCCGGGAAAACCGCCCGCATCCTCGACGGGCACACCCGGCTGGGGGTGGCCGCGGGCGACCACTCGGCCATCGTCTGGCCCTTGCTGGTGGGGCTCAACAAGGCCAAGTACTACCTGCTGCTCAACGAGCCCATGAGCGGCGAGGAGGCCGAGCGGCTGGGGCTGGTCTCGCTGTGCGTGGAGGACGATCAGGTCTACGCCAAGTCCCTCGAGATCGCCCGCAAGCTCGCCAAAGGCTCCCCCACCGCCCTGCGCTGGAGCAAGTACGCCCTCAACAACTGGCTGCGCCTGGCCGGCCCCACCTTCGACACCTCACTCGCGCTGGAGTTCCTCGGCTTCCTAGGCCCCGACGCCAAGGAAGGCCTCGCCTCGCTGAAGGAAAAGCGCAGGCCGAATTTCCAGAAGAAAGCGCCGCTGTAGGCCGTTGGCAAGGCATAGGAGGCCTGTGGCGTGTGGCTCGTGGCGTGTAGCTGACCCCTCCCCGTCCCTCCCCGCATGCGGGGAAGGTTTATCCCCCCTAGCCCCCCTTGCTAAGGGGGGAACAAGGCGTCTCGCGTCTTGCGTTTTGCGTCTTGCGCTTGGCGTCTCGCGTACGACGTAGGACGTAGGA
>NZ_QXDL01000462.1:0-715 GCF_003574345.1 Calidithermus terrae | reverse complement strand
CACCACGATCTCGCCGGGCTCCCGGTGCCGCAGGTGCGGCTGCGGGTGCTCCCCGACCGCTTCGGCGAGCCGCTGCCCTACGCCTGCGAGGCCGAGCTCCTGGCCGGCGCCCTGCCGCCCGGGGAGCCCGGCGAGATCGTGGTGAGCGGGGGCCACGTGCTGGGGGGTTACCTGGGGGGCGTGGGCGACGCCGAGACCAAGTGGCGCGACCCGGCCACCGGCACCGTCTGGCACCGCACCGGCGACGCGGGCTACTTCGACGCGCAGGGCCGGCTGTGGCTGCTGGGCCGCTGCTCGGCCCGCGCGGGCGACCTCTACCCCTTCGCCGTGGAGGTGGCGGCCCAGTTCTTCCCCGGCGTGGAGCGCGCGGCCCTGGCGGGCTGCGGGGAGCGGCGGGTGCTGTTCGTGGAGTGGCGCGGCACGCCCGACGCGGCGGGCTTGGCGGGGGCGCTCGAGTGGGCGGGGTTGCACGAGGTGCGCCCGGTCGCGCGGATCCCGCTGGACTCGAGGCTCGGCACCAAGGTGGACTATCCGAAGCTGCGGGGGATGTGCCGGGAACGCCGGTAGCCGGGCGCACAGCGAAGGTCGTGCGGCGTACGTCCTACGTCGTGCGCCAGACGCCAAACGCAAAACGCCAAACGCAAAACGCCTTGTCACCCCCCTTAACAAGGGGGGCTGGGGGGGATACCCCCTCCCCGCACGCGGGGAGGGAAGG
>NZ_QXDL01000461.1:0-720 GCF_003574345.1 Calidithermus terrae | reverse complement strand
GCCCAATTAGGGCAGGGGTCGGGGGTGGGGGCGCGGCCCCTCCCCTGCCCGCTGCCGCTCGCCCCCCGCCGGGCATTACGGGTATTAGATTAATGGGGACGAGCCTGACATCCCCCCTGCCGCCTCGCCGTGGCGAGGCGAGACCCGGGGCATCCGCGAAAGGGGTTTTATGAGCCGGCCAAGACCCGCGGGCAGGCCCGGTGGCCACGACGGCGGCGACGACAACCCCCTCCCCGAGGGCGCGGCCGCGCGGCACGAGCGCGAGCTCGCCGCCTACGAGCGTTACCTGCTGCTGGAGAAGGGCCACAGCCCGCGGGGGGTGCGGCGCTACCTCTACGACCTCAGGCTGTGGCTGGCCTTCCTCGAGGCCTCCGGCCTCCCCCCCGGCCCGCAGGCGGTGCGCCGGCTGATGGAGGAGCGCGGCTTCCGGCCCCGCCGGGCCCAGGGGGTGCTGGCCGCCATCCGCGGCTACTACCGCTGGCAGCGGGAGGTGCGGGGCGGGGAGGTGGAAGACCCCACCCTCTCGGTGGCCCGGCCCCGCGCGGGCCGGCGGCTGGCCCGCTACCCCTCGCGCGAGGAGATCGCCCGGCTGCTCGAGGCCACGCGCTCCGAGCGGGAGGAGCGGCTCCTGTCCACGCTCATCCGCTTCCTCTACGGCAGCGGCCTGCGCCTGTCGGAGGCGCTGTCGCTGCGGGTGGAGGGGCTGGTGTGGGAGGGGGA
>NZ_QXDL01000460.1:0-721 GCF_003574345.1 Calidithermus terrae | reverse complement strand
GTGACGACTCCCCGTTCTGAAGAACGGGGCTTCGCGGTTCTCACGGGACGGCCCACGCCGTACCCATCCCCGCAGGCTCCGTCCGAGCCCATCTGCGGTCGGGTGCACGCCCCGACCTGGCCAGGATGTTGGTGGCAGCGGCCACGTCCCGGTGCTGGTGGGCGCCGCACTGGGGACAGGTGTACTCCCGCACCCAGAGAGGGCGTTTTTCTCTGTAGCCGCACACCGGGCAGTCCTGGCTGGTATGCTTGGGGTCTACCCCCACGACCCGCCTACCAGCCTCCTCCGCTTTGTAGGCGAGGATTGCAAGAAACTGCCCCCAGCCCGCGTCCAGCACCCCCTTGGCGAGCCGGGTGCGGGCCAGGCCGATGACGTTCAGGTCTTCGTGGACAATCGTGCCATATTTGTTGACAAGCCTCCTTGCTATTTTGTGGTGGAAGTCTTTGCGTTGGTTGGCGATTTTGCGGTGCAGCTTGGCCACCCGCCGTCTGGCCTGACGGCGGCGGTTGCTACCCCGCTTCTTCCTGGACAGGCTGCGCTGGGCGCTGGCAAGTTTGGCCTGGGCCTTCTGGAAGTATCGGGGGGCTTCGACCATCTCCCCCTCCGAGGTGACCAGGAAGTGGGGGTTCGTCCCCAAGTCAATCCCAATAGCCTCTTGGGTCTGAGGCAGGGGTACAGCCTCGACCTCGCAACTGAACACCACATACCAATGCTCTCCCTC